>CAYOQG010000054.1:0-22194 GCA_964405925.1 uncultured Phycisphaeraceae bacterium
ACCGAGAACCTTCTGCGAGCCTTGGATGCAAACATCCGCCTCACCTCCCTCTACTTTGAGACGGATCGCGAGGAAGCGGATCAGCCGCGATACCGACAGGCGGCTGCAGATCTCCTCGACCTGTACGAGGCCACCAATCGGGCAAAGGTCAGCGCCGAGTGGATCAACCCGCTCAAGGACCATGAGCGGTTCGGCGCTCTGCTGGCTAGGTTGCGCGAGAAGTCCGTTTTCAAGGAACAAATTGACCAGTATCAAGCAGGAATTGATCGCTATCGAGATGAGTTGGACGCGAAGATGCGCTCGCTGGTTCAGTCTGAGCTTGAGGCGGTCGAAGGTATGGGCGGTCCCTTGGGCTCAGGTGGTTTGGACCAAACGGTGGGTCAGGTCGAACAGGCTTTGCATGAACTGAGCATGATGTTCGAGCGGACCCGCGAGCAGATCGACTCCCTTCATGTGGCAGACAATCCGCAGTACTCCTTTGCCGTCAACCAGCTTCGTTCGTTTTACGGAAATGTCTCCAGGACGCTGAACAACATCAGCAGTTTCGGAAAAGAGCAGACCCAACGGAATCCAGCGCTCGAGCCGAGCCAGGCGGACTTCCTGCGCAAAGCCGAGAGCCGCTACGAGGAGTTGGTCAAGCAGATCGACGACGAGAAGACCAGACTTCAAGGCCTCGAACCCCTCAAGTACGATGATCTGGCCAGGGAGCTGGAGCCGACGGCCAACGCGATCGTGGTCGAGACGGATGATGATGCTACCGTCGTCGATTTCCCCTCGGTGTGGCCGCCGCTTGACGAGCGCGCGGGAGGGCAGGTGGGTTTTAAGGGCCGAGCCTTTAAGGGCGAAGAAAAGCTGACATCGGCGATTCTGCGAGCGACGCACAAGGAACAGACAGCTGTTGTGTTCGTCCGGTACGGTGGCACTCCGCTGTTTATGGGTGGTTTCATGCCGGGTCAGCCGCCGGCACCGTACGCAACGATGAAGGAGCAGCTCGAGGAGGCGAACTTCGTTGTCGAGGAATGGGACGTCAAATCAAGCGATACACCGCCGGAAATCGATCCCAAACCAACACGGATGATCTACGTGGTTCTGAAACCGACTCCGCCCCAACGGAACATGATGGGCCAGCCGAGCACCGATCCGCCATTCGGCGACAGCCATCTTCAAAAGGTGCTTGGAGCGATAGGCGATGACGGACGGGCTCTGTTCATCGCCGGGTGGCATCCTGGACCGTTCGGTGCCATTCCCGCGACCTACGAATATAACGACTACCTCCGTGAGAACTGGGGAATCGAGGTGGACACTTCCGCGCTCTTGATCGAGACAACGAGCATCGCCCCCGGGAGGTATGCGGTAACGAGACGCGACTTCTTCAGCATGGCCGATTGCGAGGTGACAGACCATGACATCGTCAGTGGTGCCTTGTCTCGTGAGCTCGTCTTGCCCGCGTGCGCACCACTCGAGTTGTCGAACTCGCCGCCGGAGGGTGTCGAGCTGAAGCGGTTGGTTCGCGTGCCGGAGCGGGATGGAATCTGGGGTGTCAAGAGCCTCCAGACTTATCAAGAGCAGCTTCGGCAGCGAGAGTATCTAACCCGGGCGGAAGGTGATCTGGAGGCCCCCTTTGACCTGGCGGTGGCCGCGAAGAAGGGGGATGCGAAGATTGTGGTGATCAGCAGCGCTGATTTCGCCGTCGACGGTGTGGCGTTTGCTCGGACCATGAGCATTGGTCCACAAGGGTTTACGATTCGCTCTCGTAACCCGGGCAACGTGTCGCTGCTGATCAACTCACTACACTGGCTTAACGACAACACCGAATTTATGAACATCGGCAAGCCGATCGATGCCGCGGTTCTCCAGATCGGCGGCAAGTCGACGGTAAGGTCGGTGCAGGTTTTGACGATTTTCGTCTGGCCGATGCTGGCACTGGTATGTGGTGGTATCGCCTGGTGGGTTCGACGCAGGTAGGACGCAATGAACACGAAAACGACGTTGTTGCTTGCCGTAGCGCTGGTGGTCTTGGCTTCGCTGTACTACGCCGTGAAATCGCGGCCGGCAGCGGACCAGGCTGATACGATTCGACCCTCACCTTCCGCGTCTTCCGCGGCTACCCGTGACCTGTTGGAAGAGAAACTGGGCGACATCGTGAAGGTAGTCTGCCGGAAAAAGGGCGGCGAGGAGTGGGTCTTTGAGAAGGACACCGAGACGGCTGGGGAAAGTCGCGCCGAGTGGCAGATGACGTCGCCCATCGAGATGAAATGTGCTTCCTGGGAGGTGGCGAAATTCGGCAATCGGCTCACCAGCTTGAAATATGAAATCAGCTACGCGCCCGGTGAACCGGGAGCCGTCACTGCGAAGCAGGCCGGACTCGATCCGCCAGAGGCGATCGTGACCTTGACCGATCTCGATGACAAATCAGTGACCGTCGAGGTTGGGAAAAAGGCCTCCGATCGTGAAACCTATGTGCGTCTGAGCGGATCGGAGCAGATTTGTCTCGGCAAGAGTGACCTGACCGATCTAATCAAAGAAGAGCCGCTCGACTATCGCGACAAGCAGATATGGAATTTTGCGAAGGAAAACGTCACTCGCGTTGAGATCGTCGACCGCTCGGACCCGGAAGCACCCGTTTCCTACGCTCTCTCTAAGGATGGCAACCGCTGGATGTTCGAGTCACCGGTGACAGCCAAGGCGACTGGCAAGGTGGACGAGATGCTTGGGGCGATGGGGCGTCTGCGGACCATTGATTGGCATGACGGCAGCGACGGAAAGCTCTCCATGTACGGTCTCGAGCCGGCGGCACTGACTGTTCGGGCCACCGTCGAAGAGAAAGTCATGTCCGAGGAAAAACCGGAAACGGAAGCGGACACGGAAGTCGACACCGATGCTGAGGAGGAAACTGAGCCCGAACCAGAGCCGCAGATCAAAGTCACCGTGTACGAACTACATCTGTCCAATCGCTCGCCCATTGGCGAGGACACGAAGACTTATCTGCGGGTCGACAACGAGACCGCCGTGGGAACGGCCTGGAAGACACAGACGGATAAGTTCAAACCGATCATGTCCGAGTGGCGGGAGATGCAGATCACCACCGCTAATGTCAAGGATGCGACACGAATCGATCTGGCCACCCCAGAAGGTTCAGCCACCCTGCTCAAAGGCGAGGAAGGTTGGTCGTTCGACCCCGACGGTGGTCGGGCGGAAGCGAGTGTGGTGGGTGAAGTGCTCGATGCTATCGGAGGTCTGGAGGCGGTGGCCTTCGTCGACGTGGAGTCGATCGATCCAGCCGCATTCGGTCTCGACAGTCCACAAGCCGAGCTGCGACTGACGATTCCGGGCGTCGAAGGTGTGGAGCGTATTTCGGTCGGCGATTACACCGACGAAACGACGAAGCGGCTCGTGTACGTCCGGCGCAACGAAGCGGCCTCCGTCGGCAAGGTTCGCAAGGCCGACGTAGCCAAGTTGCTTCAGGGCCCGCATCTTTACAGAGATCGGACCGTCATCGATGTGCTGCCGAGTCGGTACGAGCGGATCGAGCTATCGGCCATGATGGACGGTGCCGACCAGCCAAGGAAGGTGGCCCTCGAGAAGACTGACGGGGCGTGGCATATGGTTGAGCCTGTCGAGGCTGCAGTCCAGGGGGATCAGGTGGACAAGCTTGTGGAGACCCTTGGCGGTCTGCGTGCCGAACAAGTTGTCGCCCAGACCGGCGAACCTAGTGCCTATAGCCTGCACGCCCCGGCAGTGACGCTGGCTTTGACTTACAAACCGCCCCCCGAGTACCGGATCGAGAAGACCGGCCCGGAAACATCATCGGACGAGGGTGCTGGTGAGAGTGCTGAAGACAGAGAAAGGGAGGCGCCAGCCGTTCCCATAGAGGTTCACCCACCACCGCAGACCATGACGCTCTCGGTCACTGAGCACGATGGGAAAATCTACGCCCGACGATCTGATCAGCCGGTCATCTACGAGATGTCCCGCAGTTTCTATGAGCAGCTCCAGGCGGAGTATCGTAGCGACAGTGTCCTTACGTTCAACGACGCCGATGTCGAGCGGTTCTCAATCCGTGTTGGCGAGCAGACGCACGTCTTCCGGAAACGCGAGGATCGGTGGGCCTACGACGCGGAGCCCGATCTTCCGCTCGATACCGCGAAGGTCGAGAACCTCCTTGCCCAGCTTGGCGACTTGCGCACCCAGTGCTACGTTGCGTACAAGGTCGAGGATTTGTCATCGTATGGTCTGATAAACGCCGAGCGCGAAGCGAAGGTGATCCTGCGCGATGGTACGGAGCACATCCTCTGGGTATCGGACCGACAGGGGCGACGCGGTTCAGCCAGAGGCTATTTCGCTGCCGTGAAGCAGCGTGACGGCGTCTTCTTGCTCACACAGGAGGCGGTCCAGCGGTTTACGGTCTCGCTCGACGAGCTGGAGTCTCAGTAAAGCAGTCGGGCGCGCGGGGTTCGCTCAATGGGGAGGTCGCCGCTCGCTGGCTTCCCACACCGTGGGGGACCGGTTTCGATCGGCGATGGTTCTGTACAGCTTTATTTTCTCATTTCCTAACGCAAGAAAACGCCGAGCCAAGGCTAAGTGTTTACGATTGCAGGTCGAACTCTTCGCGTTCTGCTGGAATTCCGTGAAGTAGTGCGTTACAATCCCGGCGTCAGCCTCGATGGCGATGGGGGCGAGTCGGCTTGGCCGCGTTCCTCAGGGGCTTTCATGGTGCTGGCCGATCCGTCCGACTTATCGCTACGTCGGTACCAAGTAGTGGTCGCTTGGGGCCGCAAGAATGGAGAGACCGTGACCATCTCCTTGCAAGAACCGAAAGCGCAAAGTTGGCTGGAAGGTAGCGGCAGCGGTGTTCGCACCACGCATCAGGGGGTTTCGCATAGCAATACGGTCGTCTCTTCTGAGGCGTTGTCGGTCATAGCTGGCGAGGAATGAAGCAGCGTTGACGGATTCAGGAGTGTTGCTGTACCGCATGAGTTGGGGCTTCTCGGACCTGCCGACACCAACGAAGCCGGGTGGAGGTCGAATAAAATGGGTGTACGACATCACATCAAAGTGCTGGTGATTGACGACGATCCATCGATCTGCAAAACAGTCGGTTTGCTGCTCGAAGATCACGGTTACACGCCTCGGACCTGTACCGATCCGGACGAGGCCCTCACCGCCGCGGAAAGCGAGTCGTTTCAGATCGCTCTTGTGGATCTGCGCATGCCCATCATGGACGGCGTCGAGGTCGTCGAGCGGCTCAAGAAGATCGACGAGCGGATGAGCTGTATCGTGATGACAGCTTTTCCGGATCTCCACACCGCGACCGAGACGATGCGCCGCGGCACCTGCGACTACATCGTCAAGCCTTTCAAGCAGGAAGAGCTGATCAACTCCCTGGAGCGGGCGTGTCAGCGGATGGGCATCATCTACACGGACGAAGGCGAGCTCAACCGCTTGATCGGTCAGCGCATCCGAAGCCATCGGTTGGCCCAGAATCTTACACTGCGACAGCTTTCCGATCGAACCGATCTGACGACGTCGCAACTTTCGCAGGTTGAGCTGGGCAAGAATGCCGCCTCCATCTGGGCACTTGCGCGGATCAGCAATTCACTGGGGCTTCAGGTCTCCGAGTTGCTTACGGGCTTGTAGGACGCCTGCGACTGATCCTCAGTCGCGTTTTGCCAGGCGCTCGCGCAGGTAGTTCGCCCGGACCACATCCCGTTCCTCGCCATCTAGCGATGAACCATGCAGTTTTTGGAGGTGGGCAGGCTGCGTGTGCAAGAACAGCCCGTTCAGCGCGGAAATGTCCAGCAAGTCAAATCGCTCGAGGTTGATCCCCAGGCGGATCGGTGAAAGGAGGGTTTGGGTCTCCTCGCTCGTAATACGGCGAGCGTTCGAGAGAATGCCATAGGCTCGCCAGATTTTATCATCCAATTGGCACGCGCTGTGACGGACCACGGCATCGCGGGCTGTCCTTTCGTACTCGACGATCTTCGGGATGATCGTTTCGCTGAATGCCTTGATGGTCTGTGTCTCGGATGTGCCCAGGGTGGTCTGATTGGATACCTGATAAAAATCGCCCAGGGCGTCCGTCCCTTCTCCCTGAACGCCGCGTACCGCCAGACGCATATCGCGAGCGGCCCGAGCCACACGTTCAATCTCCTTCGTCAGTTTCAGGGCGGGTAGGTGCAGCATCACCGAGACGCGGATTCCCGTTCCCACGTTCGTCGGGCAGGCCGTCAGGTACCCATACGTGCGGTCGAAAGAGAATGCCAGGCGCTCGCTCAGGGCATCATCGATCCTGTTGGTTTCATCCCACAGGGCGTTAAGCTCAAGACCGCTGCGCAAGGCCTGGATACGCAGGTGGTCTTCCTCATTGATCATCAGCGCCCGCCTCTCGTCCGGAGAAACGGAAACGCCTCGGCATCCCTCCCCAGCTGCGTGCTGCCGACTGACGAGGTGTCGTTCAACCAATACCTGCCGGTCGATGGGGTCCATATCTTCGATGTTGACGACGAGGGCACCGTCTTCTGTGGGTATGGCTGCGATGGCATCCGTCACCCGGCGGAAGATCTCTGTTTGTTGCGTCGTGGTGGCGGTTGTGAGAAACGGATAGTCGGCCAGGTTCCGGGCTAGGCGGATTCGTGATGAGACAACCACGTCCGACATCGTGCCAACGCCGCGCAGCCACTCGCCGGTTGTCCGTCTTAGCTCGTCAATCGTCATTGCGGTTCCGATTCGAGGTCCTTGATCTGGTCGCGCAACCTCGCGGCAAGTTCGTAATTCTCTTGTACGATGGCCTCTTCGAGCTCACGACGGAGCTGCAAGAGCCCAGCCTGTTTTTGGATCGTGGCGTCCGCGGTTGTTGGGACCTTCCCAACGTGCTGGGTGGCGCCTTCGTGGGCTCGTTCGATCAGCGGTGCCAACACGCTCTTAAAGGCCTCATAGTCGTGCGGGCAGCCAAGCTGCCCCTTGAGCTGAAACTCCCGAAAGGTGGTCCCACATCTCGGGCATCTGATGTCCGCGGTACCGCTTAGCCCCGTTTTTTGTTTGATGAATTGCTGAAGGATCTCACTGGTGTTCTGGTGCTGTTTGATGATGACGCCTTCCTTCTCGGCGCAATCTTCGCATAGGTGCCGCTCGCGCTTCTCCGGCACCGTGTCCGTGATATGCACCGTTGCCTTCGCTTCATGGCAGTGTTGGCATATGATGCTCATCGTGGCGCAACCCCTCAGTTGGACTGCCGACCCTTCCCGTTACCGGCGCATTCTATAAACCACCTTTTTCATCGTCAAACCGGACGCCTAGTCTGCATTGCCCGGCGATCCATTTGGTTCAAATATGGCCACGCAGCCTGGAGCTTCCGTCACTTCCACGCGAACGATGGAGGAAAACCCGCAACCAGCCAGACGTTCGAAGATGTACTTGGCTACGAACTCCGCGGTTGGATTCTGTCCCTCAAGGTCTGCGTGCTTGTTCAAGTCGGTTCCGCGGAGGCGGGCGACGACGGATTCCAAGGCTTCCCGCACCCTGGAGAAGTCGAGAACCATGCCGACCTCATCCAACGCCGGGTGGGCGAAGTGGGCCCGCACCGCCCATTCGTGTTTGTGGGGGCGTTCGAGCGCGCCGTCGCGAAACCGCAGATGATGCTGCGCTGAGAACCCGGCCTCTACGCTGATGGTGTACAAATGCCCTTTCCTATCCCTATCCGGGGGACCGGACCAGGCCGACGCACCAGGCCGTGCCCGTTCCGGTCCCTGATAAGCCGAGTCATTGTACAGCGGCCCAGACTAACCGGAAGTTCGCTAAACGGGAAGCAGATCGATCGGCCTGATTCGGACGGGCCCCGGTGCCGTTCACGGCCCGTCTTCACCTTGCAGAGGACTTTGCTGATAGCGGTGGTACGCCCCGCGGATCCGTTGCCTACTTGTGGGGGAACGCCGTCAGAATAGTGTCGTCGGCTGCCTGAGACGTCCGGAAGTCGATTGACACGACGTCCGGGTCATACTTCATGATCGAACCGGTAACGGCATCCACGATGAACCCCGGCCACAGCGGTGGGATGATGTTCAGAAAGGTGAACGTGTCCACGTTCTTATTCAGACGCACCACTCGTTTGTCTGACCCCTGTGAAATCTCGACCGGGTAATCCTTGCCTTTCGGCACCCACAGCGTCACAGGTGTGACCCCGCTTTGATGGCCGATCTGCACGTGGGCACCAGGGGGGGTCGAGGTGATCGTGACGTTTTGACTCGTCCCGGAGATCATGGTCGCACAACCGGTGGACGCGATGGCAACCACCGCGATCAACAGCAGCAGTCCAGCCGCTTTCGTGTTCATCACCTAGCTCCTCTTTACGTACGCTTGAAACGTCAACGTTGTGTGTCTTGCGCCGGATCAGTAGGGTCAAGCCGGTGTTCCTCGGCAGAAGGATCTCACCCGGCGTCGCACGCGCGACACTGCTCCGGTGGGCGGTGGTTTCTCAGTCACCTGTGCTCATGTGAGGTCGACGGGATGACAAGCCCGCCCAAGGCACAGCTTCGCGCGTATCTTCGGCTGGCCCGCATCGTTACTTGTGCCGGCCCGACGTCCGTCCGCTCTGGGGCCAGTACCGACGTGGTGTCTCGTGATTACCGGGCCTGCGACCGGTCAAGTCTGTGCCAACGCCATTGCGCAGTGGCTTGGATATTCCGGGACGATTGGCTTGTCCGTGATGCATGGCACCGGCGTCATACGTGGTGTTGGGAGGGTGCGAAGGCAAAGATCATTTCGAGCACCGCGCGTGCTCCGTCCGGCAGCCGGCCAAGTTCTGTCCGCGGTTCAGGGGGCGTGTATCGGCAGATTGAACCCAGACCCGGTATCACTGGTCGGCGATGTCAAAGAGGTGGCGATAATAGTCGTCGCTGAGTGCCTGCGTCGAGACACCGAAGTAAGTGCGGAACGCAGCTTCGCCGAGCGTGAGCTCGTGCCCGTCGGGCGCTTGCAGCTTATACGCGCTCACCCGTGCGGTGAACCTTCCGTTGGCAATGTCGGCAAGGAGCCGGTCGAAGGCCTTCGCGTGTTCACCCTCTGCGCCGTGTCGCAGAAATGTTACCAATGCCCAAACCTGTGCGTAGTATGTTTGGGTGAGGTCTATATCATAATGGCGACTGATTGTCCTGGCGTCGGAGCTGACAAGCTGATCAAGTGACAACAGGTTGCCCTTCCTAACCGCCTCGCGCAGACTGTTCATCCTGATGGAGTTGCGCTGTGGTGTAAACTCCGGTTTCCCGTCTATGAGCCGGAGGGTTTCGAAGCAGCACCCGAGTCCCTCGTCCAGCCATGCAGGGATCGGAACGGTAAAATGCGAAGAGGCATACTGGTGCCAACACTCGTGAGCGAGGGCGGCCAACGTCGTGGCCCGATCCTCGTAGAGACACGCGGACATCGGACCGTCGGTGAAACCGTCAGCGCGGATTAGGGCGTGGATGTCGATACCTGCGGGTCGACGGTCCATGACGAAGCGGGCCCACTCGGCGGGGGTGCCGAGGATGTAAACCTTGAGTCGCGGGTGGCTGTCCGCGGCTGGTGTGATCGTCGCTTCATACCGCGCGTACGCTGCTTCAAGGAACGCCGGCAAGGAGAGCTCGAACTCCGCATCGCGTAGCGTGCTCCAGATGTCGAGATGTTCGGTTACAAGCCGCCGGCCGATCAGCTCTTCCTCGACCCACGGGGCGGTGGTGAACTCGATCGACGCCTGGGGAGCTCGGGCGGTGCAGCCTGTGAAATGCAAGGTCGCGAGAGCCATCGCCCATGCAATGACCTGCCGGTGTGCTGATGATGCTGTTGTCTGCATGGCGGCTCCTCTGAAGACAGGGTGCCACGGCACCGCGACGGCAGAAGCTCTGACGGTATCTGCAGCCAGTCTGACTCACACAGTTTGTGTGGCAGGGTAGACCGCCGCCCACGTTCGGTCAAACGTCGACCCGGTTTGGACGGCATCACGGTGGGTGGTTAAGATGGGCGTAAGGATCCTGCCCGGGCCGCTTGGCGGAGCGATGAATCGGAGAGCCCGAACTAGATTGGTGTACGCCCTGGGTCTTGTGCAAAAAATGGAGAACGGAGGACAATGTCGCAAGACGGTAAGGTTGAAAAGGTGATCATTATCGGTTCGGGACCGGCAGGTTGGACGGCGGCCATTTATGCGGGGCGGGCAAACCTCGACCCGCTGGTCTTCGCCGGACGGCCGAAGACAACTCCGACGATGATGCTACCCGGTGGGCAGCTCATGCTGACCACCGAAGTCGAGAATTTCCCTGGTTTCCCCAGGGGAGTCACCGGTCCGATTCTGATGTCTCATTTTGAGCAGCAGGCGGTCCGCTTCGGCACCCGAATCGTTACCGATGCTGGCTTTAACCATGATGTGTCCAACCCCGACGACGGACATAGCTACAGCTATCACGACTGCAGGCGGGTTGACCTGTCCCAGCGTCCGTTAATCGTGGTCGGTGAGGATGATGCGGAGTATCGCGCTCACGCTTTGATCGTAGCCACCGGGGCGACGGCCAACTGGTTGGGGCTTGAGAATGAACAGCGCCTGGCACGAAGCGGTGGTGGGGTCAGCGCCTGTGCGGTTTGCGACGGAGCATTGCCGGTCTTTCGTGACAAGGTATTGGCAGTAGTCGGCGGGGGCGATTCCGCCGTGGAGGAAGCTTCCTATCTGACGAAGTTCGGCTCGAAGGTCTGTATGATCCATCGTCGTGACGAGCTGCGTGCGTCAAAGATCATGGCGAAGCGAGCCATCGATAACCCCAAGATCGAGATCCTGTGGAACAAGATTGTGATCGATGTGCTCGGTGAGGATATGATCTCAGGCGTGCGGCTGAAAGATTCAAAGACCGGTGACGAGTCGACGCTTGAGGTGAGCGGTCTGTTCGCGGCGATCGGCCACACCCCGGCGACGGCATTCCTCGAGAATCAGTTGGAGCTCGACGACAAGAAGTACATCAAGCTACGCGACCTTTATGGGTCGGCAACGAGCGTCGAGGGCGTGTTCGCAGCCGGGGATTGTGTGGACAGCGTATACCGCCAGGCAGTCACTGCGGCTGCCATGGGCTGCAAAGCCGCCATCGACGCCGAACGCTGGCTTGCCGAGCAAGGGGTCGAGTGACCCGGTGCAAGGGCACTGAGCCAATGTTGTCAAACGGTTTCTCTGGTGGGCCATGGCTGTTCGTGAAGTGATTCAACTTGGGAATCCGTTGCTGCGCGAGGTGTCTGTCCCGGTCGAGGATCCTACGGCGGCGGAGATTACGACGGTCGTCACCGATCTGAAAGACACACTAGCCCGTTGGCGGGTGACCACGACGTACGGTCGTGGAATCGCGGCGCCGCAGATCGGGGTCCTGAAGCGGATCGTATTCTTGAATCTCGATCGACCCTGGCCGCTGGTCAACCCAACCATCGTGCGGCGAAGCGAAGACATGGTCGTGGTCTGGGATGCGTGTCTTAGCTACCTCTGCGTGTTCTTTCAGGTTCGGCGTCATCGGGCCATCACCGTACGATACCAGGACCTGGCCGGCCAGGAGCGCGAGATTGAGGCTGAGGCGAACCTGTCCGAGTTGCTCCAGCATGAGATCGACCATCTCGACGGGGTGCTCGCCATCGACCAGGTCGCCGACATCAAGACCATGTGTACCCGTGAGGAGTTCGAACGCCGATATCGACACAAGAGTCCCTACGCAACGGGGGAGGGGTAGGACACGGGGCTATGCCCTCTGTCGGAAAGCCCACTCGCCTCGATGTGTTCGCCGGGGTATGATTCAATAGGGTGACAGGGGGAACGCAGGCGGTTTCGAGCATGATTCGTTGTGTGGCAAAGTCCACGCCTTCTTTCCCGCCGCCAGGGACTGGAGACTTGCGTTTGGAGAGTGGTCGCGATATAGCCTCCGAGAGTACGATGGAATCCGACTTGTTGAGCAACATTAGGTAACGCCATGATCGCATCCGTCACATCCGAGCACCATATTGTATCGAAGCTCTTGAATGAGGGTTCTTTGACGCCCGTCGGTCTTTTGGCGATGAGGCGGGAGTCGGAATTGATGGGTTGGCCGCTCGTCGAGGTCCTCCTTGCCCACGATCTGATCAGCGAGGCGGACGTGGCCACAATCTACGCCGACATGAACGGTCTTCGGTTCTTGGACCTTTCGCGTCGTTCGCCGTCGCGTGCATGGGCTCAGACGCTGCCCGAGAACATCGCCCGTCGGAAAGACTGCTTGATTTTCGGTGAGGTGTCGGGCCAGTTGGTAGCAGCCGTAGCTGACCCCGTCGATACGACCGTTCGTGCGGCGCTTTCTGCAAGGTTCGACCGGCCGATTCAGTACGTGGTCAGCCCGCGCTATCAGATCCGCGAGACCATCGACGACATCTACGGGGGGGCCCGTGCCCACGGGGCACGCATGCGGGCGGTGACGCCCGTGTCGAAGCGTGTCTCCACCACGTCATCGACGGGCCTGAACGTGGTCGAGCAGCTTGACAGCATTTTGGATGAAGCTGTCGATCGTCGGGCTAGCGACGTTCATGTTGAGCCGGAGGGGGATCGCCTTCGCATACGCCTTCGCATCGACGGCCGGCTTATTGAGGCTCGGGCGTACCCCTTGGATGTGGCAGCCCCGCTCATCTCCCGCATCAAAGTGCTGACCAATATGGATATTACCGAGCGTCGCAAGCCGCAGGACGGGCGTTTCAGTCATCGGAGCTTCGATCAGGAGATCGACATCCGTGTGGCGGTGATCCCGACGGCCAGGGGTGAGAGAGCAACCCTGCGATTGCTCTCACAGGACCGTACACGTCTGACGCTTGAGAATCTGGGGATGGGCGTCGAGCTGCGTCAAGCCGTCGAGCGGCTGATTCGCCGGCCCTACGGCATCATTCTGCTCACCGGTCCGACGGGCAGCGGGAAGACCACGACGCTTTACGCTGCTCTGCAAAAGATTAACAGCGTGGACAAACACGTGATCACCATCGAGGACCCTGTGGAATACCATATCTCCGGTGTCAATCAGGTGGCCGTGGACGCGGAGTTTGGTGTTTCGTTTCCCCGTGCTCTTCGCAGCATTCTGCGACACGACCCTGACGTGGTCATGGTGGGTGAGATTCGGGATCAGGAAACGGCTCACCTTGCCCTTGAAGCGTCACTGACCGGTCACTTGGTCTTTGCGACACTGCACACGAACTCGGCGGCCGGTGCGGTCACGCGGCTTCTGGATATGGGTTGTGAGCCTTATCTGGTCGCCAGTGCGCTGATTGGCGTGATGGCTCAGCGTTTGGTACGGCGGATCTGCGCAAACTGCAAGCGGGCCTACGAGCCCAATCAGACAGAGCGGCGGATCGTTGGCATTCCTCTCGATCGAGTCAGTGTAGAAATCTATCGCGGCGTCGGCTGCTCGCGTTGTCTGCGAAGCGGGTATTACGACCGGATTGGCGTATTCGAGTACGTTCCGTTTGATGCCGGCCTGTCCCAGCTCGTGATGGAGAAGGCGACCACGGAGATTCTGCAACGCTATGCCGTCGAGCACGGTGCCATTACCCTGCGCTACGACGCCATCAACAAGGTCCGCGAAGGGTTGACGACGCTCGAAGAGGCCTTGCGTGTTACCGTTCTGACGGAGTAGCTACGGACACCGGCAGGTCTCCATAAGGGCGGCGATGGCAGCGCAAAACTCGCCCCACGGATCCGAGCAGCATGCCGGTGCTAGCTGACACACGTCGGTGCAGCAGGAGGGATCACTGCAGCCGGGTGACCCGTTTGGCTGACAACAACTGCCGGTTGCTCCGATACATTCGGGAAACGAGCACAGGCAAATCGGATGGTCGGTGGCGATCGGCACGCAAAACTCGTCCCACACAACCAGACAACAGTATAAATCCTCCTGACACACGGCGGTGCAGCACTGAGGGTTGGCACACCCGGGCGTATCATGTTCGATGCAGCAGTCGCCGACGATGCCCACGCACTCGGGGAGCGGACACTCGTAGTCCGGACCACAGGAACCGTGCGGATCCCAATAGCCATGGCTGTACAGGCAACGCCCTAACGACAATTTTTCACAGGTGCCGTCGGAAACGCAGCATGCTCCGACTGCAGCGGGACAGTCTGCATTCACAGGGAGGTTACTGCTGTTCCATGCTTCGTACTGATCGCCCCCGTTCAGCAGGTCAATCAGCCGCAGCATATCTGCGGGCGTGAACATCCCGCTGTGATCAATGTCAAGACTGTAGATTCCATGAATGCCCTCTGTTTGTCCCCCAAGACAATCGACGAGGGCCGCAACGTCGTGCGGGTCCGCCGTTGCGTCGGCGTTTACGTTCCCGGGATGGGAGATGTAGGAGACAAAGCTGTGATCGCCCACGTACTCGATCGTGGTCACGGCACCTGCGGTGATGGGGTGATCTAGCACGAGCTCATACCTGCCCTCTCCAAGCGGGGTCACACAGCGAACCGAGTTTGGAGCCAGGCTGCGATCTTGGGCGGTCTCACAGACGTTGAAGCACCCATCGTTGCGCCCTTCCGGAGGATCGAGCTGAATGTAAATCGGATCATCGCGGGAGCCAATTCCCTGACAGACGAGGGGAGTTTCGACGGGATGCGGTTGCCGGGCGTCGATCGTTCCATTAATGGGCACAGCATGTAGGATCGTCGCGACACGTGGATTATGTTGACAACCGCATTCATCCGGGATTCCGTCTGCGTTACAGTCTAAGCTTGTCCCGTCTGCGAGGTCCATGTCATCGGGAAGGCCGTTGGCGTTACAGTCCGGATCGCACTCGTCCGGTACGCAGTTTCCGTTAATGTCGCGGCTTAGGCCGCATCGGGGCTGGTCACAGCCTCCTCCTGGTGGACCGCACTCGACATCGCAGCCGTCACCGAGGCCGTTTTCGTTACAGTCCGGGAAGCATTCGTCTGGGACCCCATCCTCATTGCAGTCTTGGGCCGTTCCAGCAGCAATCTCGCACTCGTCGAGAATGCCATTTGAGTTGCAGTCCGGTGAGAAACCGCCGACGAGGATGCTTTGGACGCCCGCGCCAAAAAAGTCCGGCGTCGAGATCAGCGAAAATTGTGTTCCATCGAACAGCCACAGGTCGGCCTGGCCGTCACCGAGATAGTGATACCCGTCAGGGACCCCAAGTCCGACCAATAAGAAACTGGAACCATACGTGCCAAGCGCCGATACTCCCTCGCCGCCTGTTGTGGTTGGCCATTCGCGCATCACGCGCCAGTTACTTCCGTCGAAACGCCATAGCTGGGCACGGTCCGCTGGATTTACGACTCCAGTTCCCACGAAAAGACCGTTCCGGAATGTCTCGAGCGCCCAGTTCTGTCTCTGCGTCGCGAACACGACGGCAAAGATCGGCGGCGAGTTACAATCCGGGTCCGCGTGCGTTGCGTAAACGGGTCCCGGCCGGGTGCCCCCAGCAAACGCGCCTGCATAGATGCGGTTTTCGAACTCCGCGAAATCCCAGATGCAACTGCCCTCATGTGACTCGAGCTCGATAAGCCCGCCGGCGGACGTATAGAGCCAGAAGTCGTCCACGTCACCCTCCCCAAGGAAAAGCGCGCGTGGTCCGCAAATCGACGAGACGATGCTTGACCGAAAGCCCCTGTCTGCGACTCCGTCGATGGCTTCCCAATCTGTCCCATCGCAGAGCGTACATTGATAAAGGATCCCCTGATCTGTTGCGGCAAACAGATGGCCGTCGTAGGCGGCAAGTGTCATCACGGAGTGGTCTAAGACACCGATGAGCGACCACGATGAGTCTCTTGCATATCGCCACACTTGGCCTTGACCACTCGCTCCACCATATCCGTGCACCGTTTGGACACCCGCATACAGATTCGGCCCATAGGAATGCAGAACCATGACAGCCACAGCCTGGCCGAGCCCGACGGGGGTAAGGTCCGTCCAACTCGTGCCACCGCTGTATCGATAGACTTTGGCGCGGGTTGTCCCCGCTGCGTTCGTGCCAACGTACACACTGGCGACATCGCACTCGTCGGGAACGCCATTACCGTTGCAGTCTTGGCTTTCCCCGCATGGCAGGACGCAGCCAGCGGCACTGCAACTGACGTCACAGGCGTCATCTACGCCGTTCCAGTTACAGTCCTCTGGGCGGGCGTCCGCGGACATGACCAGCGACATGGCGATCCCGACCACCAGGCTGACATGGATGCGCATCGTCATTTGCATGCCTCACTGTTTATGTGTTGCCGTTGCTGGCACCGACGACGCTGCTGTTAACAGACGCTCAGATATCTCCCTCGGCTGCGGTATCTTCGACCGACCAGCTCGCAGATGCGGAAGGGGCGCCGGCACAGAACCGTTTTGTGCTTTCCAACGGGGTGGCTCGCTTCGTGGCAAAGCAGCGAGACAAGCGTGCGCTCCATGAGGTCTCCTCCACGGCCACCGAGTTCGACGCACCGAGCATGAAGGGCCCGGGTGCAGGAATGAGTTAACGGCTTAGCACGATCATAGGTCCGAAATTGCGACAGGGCAAGGGCCGGGTCAAAAATGGCGAGAGAAAAAAACAAGAGAAGCAGGTTAACACACCCTACCACATAGAAGGTTGTTGAGGACTGCTGGACAACGTTAAGGGCAGGCGCAGGCCGCCTGGTCCTCGGCGATGCCGGCGCACCACTGGTCCCACAAGACGAGGCAGCAGTAAAGATCCTCCTCGCACACCGCCATACAGCAGGACACATCGTCGCATCCAGGTGTGTCGTTGCCAGCACAGCACTCGCCCGTGGTTCCGGAGCAATTGTGAAACGCACAGGGAAAGTCTACTCCGCACAGGCCCTCGTCGGTCCAATCCCCTTCGAGGTAGTTGCAATGTCCTCTGGCGAGATACTCGCACCTGTCATCCGGAAGGCAACACGCCCCGACGCGGGATGGGCAAGCGTCGTTGACGGGGAGACTCCTTCCATTCCAAACTTCAAAGGGGTGGGCGCCGTTGAGCAAATCAATCAATCGAAGCATGTCCGAGAATGTCAACGTTCCGCTGTGATCAATGTCGAGTCTGAGCAGGCTCTGCTCCGCCGCTGATCTCCGCCCAAGGCTATCAATAAGAGCGCTTACGTCGCGGCGGTCGGTCACACCGTCGGCGTTGACATCTCCGGGATGCGACGTGTACGACACTAAGCTGCCGTCGCCAGCATACTCAATCGTGGTAACACCTCCGGCTGTGATTGGATGATCCAAAACAAGCCTATACCTGCCGTCACCAAGTGGAGTGACGCACTCAATCGAGTTGGGTCCCAGGTGCGGATCCTCCAGAGTCTCGCAAAGGCTGAAGCAGCCGTCACTGCGCCCTACGGGAGGGGAAAGCTGGATGTAGATCGGGTCTTCGCGAGATCCGATGCCTTGGCGGGCAAGTGCGGTGGCTGGTGTGTGTGGTTGGCGGGCGTCGGCGATTCCATCGGCGGGAACGGCATCCAAAATCGTCGCTGAAGGCGAGGCACGGAGGCATCCACATTCGTCCAACATGCCATCCCCATTACAATCCGCGCTGTTTCCGTTGGCGACATCGCAGTCGTCAGCGACATGGTTGTTGTTACAGTCGGGTTCGCACTCGTCAGGAGCACCGTTCTGGTTGCAGTCCACGTCGGGGTCGGGTCCGTATTCCTGGGCGACCACCAGGCCACCAAGGATCGCTCCTCACCCGTACGGCGCCGCATAGAAGACGGTGGTAAGATCGCCGCTGGGGATGTGGATCTGATAAACGAAGGCTGACTCGTGGTCGTAGCCCCAGAACGACTCTCCGTCTGGAGCGAGCGCGATCGGAACAAACCGGCCCGTTGCTCCCGTGTAGTGCTGGCGCCGATAGGTCATGATCAGGTTGCCCTGGGGATCGTACCGATAGACGGCGTCATCCGTTGCGGCAAGCACCTCACCGTTCAACCGAGCGCGAACTCCGTGTGCCTCTGGCGCGGGGACAGTTGCAAAGTCGGGGAGCTGTTGATTCCTGCACACGTCGAATCGTCTGATGACTGGGTCTCCCGTCGTGTAGAACAGGGTGCAATCATCACATCCACCCCTTAGGTCCATCCACACAACACCCGCGGTGCCAGTTGCCGGATAGAAGAACTCAAGCACATTGCCTTGCGAATCGCATTTACGGATTCGGTTGCTACCATAGGCTTCGCCGACGTATATGTTGCCCGTGCTGTCAGCCACACAGGATGCGGGTTGCGAATCGAGCACCCCTCCCCACGGATATGTGATCAAGTCGCCGTCGTGGTTGAATTTCGTAATGGTGTAGGCTGAAAAACTCGGTACGTAAAGGTTACCGCTTGGGTCGAAGCACATCCCGCCTTGCCATCCTCCCGTACTGGCCGTGTCAAGTAGCCGGACCGGCGTGCCCTCTGAGTCGTACCACCGAACCATGGGAGTGCCCACGGCAACGACGACGTCTCCTGTTACGAATCGGGCGTCGTCCGCTCGGAGAACTGGCGAAAGGGTCGTAGCGGCCATGATCAGGGGCAAAGCTCGTCGGCATGTGGCCATGAGTCTCATTCTGGCTCTCCGCGTACGCATTGCACCAGGAGTGACTTGTCTGCGCCAGCGATAGGCTTGCCTCACGATAGCCCCACCTGTGCATGGACGGCGGCGAAACGATGGCGCTAGCTTCTGGGCATGGCGGCATTATACTGACCAGCAGGGCTGCTGTGCAAGTATGACGCCGGAGACGATGATGGTGTAGCCGCGCCGCCCGTTCTTATTCGTGCCCTGGCCGGCACGTGGAATGGGGGTAGGATAAGGGTATGTGTGGTCGTTTTACGCTGACGAGTCCGGCTGAAACTGTGGCAGAGCTGTTCGAACTGGATGAGGTGCCGCAGTTGACGCCCCGGTACAACATCGCTCCGACGCAGCCCGTCGCGGTTGTACGGGCTGGGCAGACCGCTTTGAGGCGTGAGCTGGCAGAGCTTCAATGGGGTCTGATCCCCTCATGGGCGAAGGACCCGAGCATCGGGTCAAGAATGATCAACGCCCGGGCAGAGGGTGCGGCTCAAAAGCCGTCGTTTCGATCCGCTTTTCGTCGGAGTCGCTGTCTTGTCCTTTCTGACGGGTTCTACGAGTGGCAAAAGGTCGGCACACGCAAACAACCCCACTATATCCATTTGGCGCATCGGAAACCGTTTGCCTTTGCCGGTCTGTGGGAGCACTGGGAGGACCCTGACGGCAATGCCGTCAACTCCTGCACCATTATCACGACCGAACCGAACGAACTGATGGCCAAGCTGCACAATCGAATGCCGGTGATCCTTCACCCACGCGACTACATTCTCTGGCTGGACCCGGAGGTTCAAAAGCCCGAGAAGGTCCAACCGCTTCTTCGTCCTTATCCTTCCGAGGAGATGTCCGCCTACCCGGTGAGCACTTGGGTGAACAACCCGTTAAACGACACGCCCGCGTGCGTTGAATCGGTGAGCTGAGTGTTGGGGTCTCCGGTACTGTGTTTCATAGGTTCTGCGACCATCGGAGCCGCATGCCTCAGCTTGCGTTCGTCTGGCTTTAAGCCCGCCGGATCTGCGTAAGCTCTCCGAGCCCCACGGCTCAGCTCCATGTACATCAGGAATCCCCGTTTCGATCTGGTCCTACTGGCATCCAGGCGGTCCGTTGAAGTAGTAGGGCAACCCCCTGAATGCGTCCACCGTCTCCGAAATGTCGAGGAAGTCGATCACTCGATCCGGGACGTTGCCCGCCAAGTCGGCTCTGGCCTTTATGGGAGCCCCCGGCAAGTTTCGGAACTTCTCGACAACCGCGGAGATATCGACGAAGTCGATCCGGCCGTTTGGTGGTGTGCACGGTGTGACCGCGCAATCACCGACCACGTCGCCCCGAGCGCTTGTTAGGAGGGCAAGAGGCATGGAGTAGCTACCCTCATCGGCCGTGCTGCACGTGCAATCGATGGCCTGAATCTCATACTCCGCGCCCGGAACGATCGCATCGCCCGAAACGTGCAGGAGGTCGATCGTGCCCCAATCGCGACAGTGCGCATCGCAGGACAACGAGGCACCGTAGAACGTAGGCGGCGTCGCATCGGAAACGCTGGACACTTCAGAGATGCTCGACGGCGCATCTACCCACATGTGCGTGTCGTTGAATTCGTCAAAGGGTGCAGGAAGGTTCTTCAAGGTGACGCGCAACGCTACCTCTCGACCCGCGTTCCCCGGTGTGAATGATAGGTAGCGGTTTTTGGCGACGATGGTCGTCTCCGGCTGTACCGGGTCAGCGGTCGCACATGGCCCGATCATGAAATCATAGTCTGAAATGTCGAAGAAGATGTTGCCGACCGCCTCAATCTTGACCCTGGCAGTCTCGGTCTCAACATCGGGTAGCATGACGGTCTCAGAACCGTCGTTTGGCGTGTCGTCAACCAGGGTGATCGGGAACGTATTGCCCCCGTCAATCGATAGCAAGATGTTCACATGCGTGGCGTTAACAGGTGAGGCATCTGTCCCGGCCACATCCCAGGTGACGGTCTGGGCCCCTTCAATCGACCCGGGCTCATTCGGGAACGTGACGTGGAACGGACCACTGCTTGTCACATACACTCGCATGTCATCGGTGTCGACGCCACCAGCCCCGGCCCGGTTATCCCGCCCGGTCAGGCGGAAGTCCATCGCCCTGGTTTCTGTCGGCAGCTTCTCGCCCGGCATGGTCGTGTTGTTGAGCAAGTCTGAAAGCCGGGGAAAGATCCTGGCCGGATCAGTTGTGGGATTCAAGGAACGGAACAGCGGTATGGCTCCATCGTCTGGGGCGGAAAGCGGGGCCGCCGGTCCAAGATCCCGCTGCTCCCAACAGAACGTCACGTCGTCGCCATTGGGGTCACTGCCTGACGCGGTCAGCACGAAGGGTGTGCCATGGGGGACCGAATAGTCGGGGCCGGCGCTAACGGCGGGTGGGTCGTTCTCGATGAATGCGGTCTGCGCACAAGAACCGCCAAAACCGGTGACGTAACTTCTGATCTCGCTGTAACCGACAAAGTGGAAGTAGGGATCGCTGTGGTTTTGCAGGTTGTCGGCACCACAAATTCCGGCATAGCACATGATCGTCGACCCGCTGCCCGGTTCGTAGGCTGTCGAAGCGTTCCGGTTGCCACAGCAGCAGCTTCCGTTGACTCCGTTGAACGAGTGATTGGCACCGAACTGATGACCCATCTCGTGGGCAACGTAATCCACATAAAAGGGGTCGCCGATCGGATTGGACAGACCTGTGACGCCCCACGCCTTCTGACTGGATGAGCACACCACGCCGAGCCCAGCGATACCCCCGCCACCTGTGCTGAAAACATGGCCGATGTCGTAGTTACTGCTGCCGATAACACTGTTGAGGTTGGACTGGTTCTCGAACAGCATCGAGTACCCGTCACCGTTGGTGTACGGATCCGTTGCCCCGTTGGTGTATACGACCCAATCGTTGTTCCCGATGAGCACCAGGCGGACAGCCACCTCCGCCTCATAGATGCCGGTCACCCGGTTGATGGCCGTGACGATCGCCGCCATACCGGCCGAAACGGTTCCACCATGGTATTGGGTGTACTCGCCCGTCGCCGCACAGGCCAGGCGATACGTTCGCCGGACCTCGAGCATAGGAGAAGCGCTGCTCTTTTGCGATGGACGGGACTCCTCCGCCGGTTGGCGAAGCGGTCCCAAACACCTGAAGTCCGCACCAGGCGAGACGTAATCACGTTTGTAATAACTGACGTAGTGCTCGGTATCTCCCTTCGAGTAGGGATCGATGTACACTGCCCCCTTCGGTGACAGGATCTGGGCATGAAACCCCGAGGGCGTCCAATCACATCGCAAGCTCGCACTCGGGTCATCGATGCCCTGCCCGAGATATGTCCTGATCTCAGGGAACTTGGCTGCCAGTTCCGGTTCCATCACCGGCGACTCGACGATCGAGAACCGAGCGAAGGTCCCATCTGGCATGGGCAGGGTCATCAGCTCGGTCGATTGCCTAAGCGGAACCACCGACTCCAACGGTGCCCGATCGAGCGTCTGACGGAACGCAGCCTGGTCCAGGGCGCAGGCTTGGTAGGCGGTTGGACGGACCCACGCCTCGGCCATCGTGACCGACTTGGGCATGGCGTCCAACAACGTCCAGGGCGCAGTCTCCGGTGTCGCGGGGCGGCCGGCAGCAGTTGCCATATCGGGCACGAGGCCTATAC
>CAYOQG010000055.1:0-22088 GCA_964405925.1 uncultured Phycisphaeraceae bacterium
CCCGCTTGTTGATGACAGCCGTCTTGGCGGCGTCCGCGAAGTCATCCTTGCCTGATGCCCCGCCCGAATTGAGCAAGCCCATCCGCCCCATGTAACAACCGGCCACCTGGTACCGCGTCAGGTCAATCGGGTGATCCGAGGTCAGCTTCTCATAGACAAGCTTGCTGGTCTTGCCGAAGTTGAGGGCAGTAAACCCACCGTTGTTCTCCGGCTTCTTTTGCTTGATGATATCCGCCTGAAGTGTGACCGCGATGTGGTTGGCCTGGTTCGTAAGATCGGCGGAGACTTCGTAGTTAACACCATCCTTCTTGAAGGCGCTGTTTCGCAGATAGCACCAACAGACGGTGGCCATGCCCAGCTCGTGAGCGATGTGGAACGCCTCGCTGACTTCCTGGATCTGCCGGTTCGACTCCAGGGATCCGAAGAAGATCGTCGCCCCGGCAGCGACTGCTCCCAGATCCGCGGCCTGTCGGACGTCGGCGAACATGATCTGGTCATATTTGTTCGGGTAGGTCAGAAGCTCGTTGTGGTTGAGCTTCACGATGAAGGGTATTTTGTGGGCGTATTTTCGCGCAACCGAGCCGAGCACACCGAGTGTCGATGCCACGGCATTACACCCACCCTCGATCGCCAGCTTGACGATGTTCTCGGGATCGAAATAGATCGGCTCCGGGGCAAAGGACGCCCCGGCGCTGTGCTCGATACCTTGATCCACCGGCAGGATCGAAACGTACCCTGTCCCCCCAAGCCGGCCGTGATCAAAGATCGACTGCAAGGCGCGCAGCACTGGCACAGGTCTGTCGCTCTGGGCCACGACCCGATCAATGAAATCCGGTCCGGGCAAATGAAGGGCCGACTTGTCGATGGTCTTACACTTGTGTCCAAGAAAGGCATCTGCCTCAGGTCCGAGCAAGTCGATGATTTCCGATGTCTTCTCATCCACAGCGCACGTTGTCATAGGGTTTGCCTCCTGCAAAATCCGGAATCCGGGCGAACCCATCTCGCCATCCCACTCGGGATTCGCGAAGACTACGCCCACAGCGCGTCGCGTGGATTCTAAGCTCCCTGAGGTGCATTTCAACTCCTGCGCAACAAAAAACACGAGATAGCTCCACACAAAGGCACGACGATCCCAGATGTTGTGGGTCTCGCCGCGATCAAGGGTTGATCTACTACCCGGTGCGGCCCACCTGTGAGTCGCCATGTTGCACGTCTTGCCGGTGGCGGCAGTACGCCGGCGAGTCGGGGCTACGCGCCGCCGCGTCCACGGAGTGCTGGGTCGGTCCGGGATGCTCTGCTGTGATCTCATCGCGGCAGTACAGCGGGGTTGGGTCTCGGGACTCTCGGAAGCCTCAAGCGGCCTATTGCGGCGGTCGCTGCCGCAGTCGCGCCGCGGCTGTACGAATTGCCTCGTCGCTTGGATCAAGCTCGGCAGCGCGCTCGTAGTGCGCCAGGGCTTCATCCAGTCGCCCGACTCGCTCCAAAACAACAGCCAGGTTGTAGTCGACGCCCAGCAAGTCGGGCTCAGCGCGTAACGCGGCTTGGTAATACGGGATCGCAGCCGCGTACTCACCCTGCAGGGCCAAGGCCTGGGCGAGATTGTTGTTCGCCTCCGCCGATTCCGAATACTCGCTGACCGCACGTCGGAACTGGGCTGTCGCACCAGGTAGGTCACCCTCCTCGGCGAGGGCCACCCCGACATTCATAGTCGCCAGGGCATTCAATCGCTTCTCGTCATGCACCGGCCAGTTGACCACGATCGCCACCAGGATCGCCACAGTGCCGGGCACTACGACCGCTCGCCACTTTCTGGACCACGCGGAATCCCACACGCTGATGCACCCGGCAGCCGCAGACGGAATCAACAGTGGAACCAAGGGGAATCGGTAGCGAGCCATCACGTAAAACAAAGCCACCGCACACGCCATGGACACGATCATGGCATAGTAGACCCACAACCGCCGCCAATCCTTCCACGTGCACATGATCCCTACCGTAGCGAGCGGACATAGCACACCAAAATGCCATAGCGGTGTCACTCCGCGAAGGATTGGCGAGTAGTCCTTGTACACATGGAGGCTTTCCGCATCAGATACTTCGTAGCGGTTCCACACCATCAGCATCTTCCGTGCCATCAAACCGACCCACCATAACGGATCTGCCCGAATGTCACTCATCGCCCGGGACATCCAATAGCGGGAAACCTCTCGCGCGCCGAGCGCTCGCTCCATGTCCTGTTCAGCGAGCCTCGTTGCGTCCACCCGTTCAAACGCTGGTGTCTCATGCCCACGGATGAGCGGCTGATACCGCCCATCTGCGTCTTGGTGATTGCCAATATAGAAGTTGGGCCCCGCTTGGAATGTCGAGATCGACCACTCACCACCAACCGCTCTGTTTCGTAGAGTAACCGGTCCAAGCACCGACATGATCCCACACAGGTACGCCGCCAGCAACCCAACACGAGCGCCTGTCGCGGCCTGCCCCGTGCAAAGCAACATCCAGAGTCCAACGATTGGAAGCCAAACCAGCGCGTTCTCACGCGTCAACACCATCAGCCCAAGAACCACCCCTATCCATACCCCTCGTCCTCTCGAGACTCTCCCGTCCGCCCGGGCCATCATGGCGATGACGCAGCAAACTAGCAACCCTCCGAGCGACGTCTTCTGCACGATCCCGTCAAAGAAGATGGCAGGTCCATAGCACGCCAGCATCAACCCAGCCAGAATCCCAGCCCGACGGCCGAACATGCGACACGTGCCATAGTAAAGACACACCGCCGCGGCCGATCCACCCAGCGCCTGCGCTAAGCGAATCGCCCAAACATGCGGACCAGCCACGGAAAACACGACGGCCACCGCGTATGGATATAACGGTGCTTGGTAGAACGTCCCCGCGCCTAACCACTCACCTCCCTCGATTCTCTGTGCCCACGCAAAATAGGCCGCAGCATCACCGACTAAGTGTCGTACAAATGGCATTTCCCACGTGGCGACGACGTGACCCATGCGCAGCACAAAAGCGCCGATGAACAACAGTCCCACTTCCATCGCCGCGGATAGGCCCATACGAGATGCGCCTGCACGTGGGTGCTCACCGGCACCCAACCCCTCAATCTCGTCCTGCGTCGCAGTATGCAACGGCTTGGTCATCGTCTCCGATCTTACCCGACACGGCGTCGCAAGCAGCACACCTTGCTCGAGCCGTCCTGCCCCCGACTGGGGTTGCCGCCACCCATCCGCGTCCTCTGGCGCGCAGAGCAGCCCTCACGCTGGGAATCTTTTCGTGCCGGCGCAAGCCCAAACGGGGCGGACAGCGGCCGGCCCAGAATGACCTTCGGATGCCAGCAGCTGGGCACCCGCTAAGCCAAGCTGGTCGGCCATTGAGTACTATGTGTGCTTTATACGTATTACGTGATTCAATGGTGCCGCTTTTGGCTGCGCGCGGTTGCGCCGACCAATTCCACAACGGTATCACGTTGACCGGTAGCAGCCGACTAAGCCCGGCCAGACCCCTCGTGTTGCACGCGACTTCGCCGCTTGGCCGAGGTAGAGACGTCCGGCATCCCGGCGGCTTTGATTCAACGCAGACGCCGCATCGTTCCACGTGAAACAGTCATGGGGCAGCATCCAAGATAATCGGGTGCGGCTCCGTAGAACCATCAATAACGGGACACGTCGAAACGCAATCGGTCTGTGAGAGAGTTCTTTCCTTGAACGTCTTGGGCAACCGTTCGGCATGCGGGCCAGACGAGCAGCACTGTGACGACGACCATCCGCAATGGGCAGCGTATGCAAGGAATCCGTCGCGTTGATGGCTTGCCGGGCTGTCGATCGTCATCTGCGGGCACCGAGCCATATGTCGCCGTACGCGTCTGGCCTGGCCAGGGTGCGACCGCCTGGGCGGCGTGCTGAACGTGAGGAGGAGCAAGGCTGTCCGGCTCAGAGGATATGGGCGACGACCCGAAACAAGATTCACGGGATTCGGGCGTGCAATAGACTTGGCTTTGCCGGCGTAAGAAGCGAAGACATCGGGGCGCTTTGCGCCGAGCCCCAGGCACGTATCCGGGCTTGCTCCGACGGGCGTTCTGGCGCTCGACCTTTCGCTAGGGCTGCCCATCCCTATGTCTGACGTCTGCCAACAAATACGCTTTGCACGTCGTTTCACGTGAAACAGCCACGTACGCGGCCGCGCGCCTTCCGGAACGAACGAGCCCTAGCCTTACGGTATGATCCGACCGCAGCGCGAGTCTCTGGTCAAACTCCCAGGAACCTCCCATGAATGCCGTACGCAAAGGACATGTGACATCTGAAGGTGGCAGACTGAATCCGTCAGAACGCGCCAACGCATTTGCACCGAGGACACGAGAAGGTGTGCTTGTCGATCTACCGGCGAGCCGCTACAGTCCGAGAAAAAGGGGGTCATCGATACGCTCTCGTTGGAAGCCTACAGTGGAGAATGCGTCATGACAAAGCGAGCTAGGCGGCTTGGCCGGGGATTGGATTCACTTGTGTCCGATCTCACTCGAAGTGACGGATCTCTGGCCGATGTCCGCGCGGTGCCGGGCTTGTGCGAATCTACGGATCACCAAAAACCTCGTCAGCCAGCGGGATCAAGCGCTTCATTGCCCCTAGACGAAGTCGTTCCTAACCCCTTCCAGCCGCGTAGTAATATGAACGATGAGAACATATTATCCCTGACGGAATCGGTTCGACGCTTTGGCGTCCTCCAACCCATTTCGGTGCGGCCGGCCGGGGAGCGGTTCGAGATCGTCGCAGGAGAGCGCCGTTGGCGTGCAGCCAAGGGTGCCGGCCTGGCCGAGGTCCCCGTGGTTGTCCGGGATGCTTCGGACGAGGAGATGTTGGAGTTCGCTCTGATCGAGAATCTTCAGCGCGAGGACCTGAATGCGATCGACCGGGCCAAGGCATATAGCGAACTGTGTGACCGATTCGGGCTTCGGCCCGAGGATGTGGGACTGCGGGTCGCCGAAGACCGTACGACGGTGACCAATTACCTGCGGCTGCTTGAGCTACCGGCCTCCATACAGACACTTGTGGTCCAGGACAAGCTGACGATGGGCCACGCCCGGTGTCTTCTGGGGGTGAGCGATCCAAGTCGGCAGCACCGCTTAGCCGAGTCCGTGGCTGAGAACGAACTCTCGGTTCGGGCCCTCGAGGAGATCGTCCGGCGTGAGAAGACCCGGCGGGGTGGGGCGAGCGCCGGGATTTCGCCCAGAGATCGGATGCGGTCGGCACACGTGGTTGATCTTGAGCACCGTTTTGAGGAGACGCTCAAGACGAAGGTAACGATCCATGAAGGCCGGAAGAAGGACACCGGGCGAGTCGTCATCGAGTATTTCTCGCTGGACGATTTCGATCGGATTGCGAGAAAGTTGGGAGTGATGCTCGATTAGCAGCTCCGGGAGTCCAGTTGGGTGCCGGTCAGTGGGCGGAGGTTGAACTGAAATGGGAGGGAAGAACGTCCGATATTGATGTCGGGGCTCTCGGGCTCTCATGACCGAAAAGGCGGATTGCGGGTTGGCGGCGGCGAGTGAACTTGGGTGAGAATGCTTGGCCGATCGGCCAACGACCAGAAACAACGAGGAGTGCGCAATGAAGAACGCGAGTAGTGCCATACCGCTGGCGTTGTGTGTCTGTCTGGTGTGGCCGTGTGGAATGGCCCGGGCGCAAGACGATGGGCTTACAAAGCTGTTGCGGATCATGCCTTCGGACGTCCCCATGGTTGTGGTTGTGCCGGATGCCATGAAGCTCGATAGGGCTGTGGCTGCGGTCCAGACGCGATTCAAAACTTCGGCAGATGATGCCGGAATCGTGGCACATATGAAGAGCGAGATTGGCCTCGCTGAGTGGGCGGATTTGGGCAGGCCCATAGGGGTTGGTGTGCCGGCGTTCGGCGGTCCCGAGTGGCAAGGCGTCCTGTGGCTGTGGATCGATGATTTTACCAGCAAGGCGAGGGGCCTGCCGGGGGCGACAGAGGCCAACGGTGTGTGGGAGTTGCCATTCCAGGGTAAGGAGACACTGTTTGCTCGAGTCCAAGGTGAGTACGTGGCGGTCTCGAACACGAGGGAGGCCATGGGACGCGCGTCGAAGCAGGAACAGGCACTGACCGATGTCGGAGGGCGTGTACGGAAGCTGCTCGATGACCGCGAGGTGTGGATTCACTGTAACGTCGAACCTGTCAGAGCCAGCGCGCTCGCCGCGGTTGCCCAGTTCGGCCAGATGGCTCCATTATGGACCATGATGGCCAGCGCTCAGGGGAATGCCGACCCTGCGGCACTTACGGCGCTCACAACTGCCATTACGGATGCGTCAAGAGAGTATATGGAGCAGATCGAGACGGTGGACGTTTTCGTTGGTTTGAGCGAGGGCGAGGCGGATGTGACGCTGGTCACCTTCTATAAGGACGGCTCGATCAAGAGCTACCTCGCAAGGCAAAAGCCCGCCAGCGTGCCACTGCTTGAGCACTTGGAGGAGCAACCCTACTTCATGGCTATGGGGTATCACGTTCCCGGAGACGAGTCGCCATTCTTCGACTATCTGCTTGAGAGGATTGGAAGGGACACAAACGTGGCACCAAAACCGGGAACGGGGACCGGTACGACGGGAACCCTGAAAGAGGGGATGGACACCATACGGACCCTGTTTCGCAAGCTTCAGGGCCAGAACGTAGTTATGGGAGTGTCACCGGGCGGCATGCGCATGTCAGGCGATTATATCGGCAGCGACCCGAAAGGGTTGTTGCAGGCTGTGAAGGAGTCGTTGGTCGTCCCCAATCCACTGACGAGGTCATTCAATGCGGGTGCCGAATATGAAGCGTCAGGCTCCAAGACAGTTGGGAACGTGACGGTCGACGAATTCACCGTCAAAGTCGAGACCACAGACCCGGCCGCGGCAAATATGCTGGCCATGTACGGTGGCACCCCGCAACTCGTCCTCGGCGTCGTTGGCGACCGCGTTCGCTATTACCTGGGCACAAAGCCCCCGCTGCAGCGTGTGTTCGCGGAGAATATCGAGAGACCATTCGTGGCAAACAAGCATGTGATAAACGCGATTTCGTCGCTTCCCACCAAGCGCAACGCCCTCTTCGTGATCGACCCAGCTGGGATGCTGCCGCTGCTGGGTCCGATGATGGGCAAGGCGACCAGCAGCGATGTTTCACCGGGACCGCCGATCGCGATCTCGATGTGCCTGGCTGGCGAACCAGCGCGGGTGGACATCCATGTGCCCTTCCAGGCAATCGAGCGGGTGACGCAGGCCCTCGGTGGGAACGAAGGGACATAGTCCCAGCCGGAGGTGGGTGTGCCGCTCGCAGTGCTGCAAAGAAGAGCAGACTGGCCGACCACGCTTAAAGGGCGAGTTCGCGGCGCATCTGTTCGTATGACCCGGGGTCGTTTACGTTCCGTAGCGAATCAAGGTTCGGGTCAATATCCAATAGCTCGGTCGATGGGACAATCCGCGGACTGCAAGCCCGAGCAAAGTCGTGGGCTCGCAACTGGCCCAACGTGAGCATCTCCCTCAACCGGCGGTGAGTCGTGAGGCGGTAGACAGCCGTCAGCGGGTAGAGACGATCCTCATGCGACAAGACCACGGCCGGGTGGTCGCCAAGCCAATCGATCAGGCGCTCGATGACGGCAGGTTTGAGAAGCGGGTGGTCGCAGGACGTGACAAAGACCGCGTCACAAGAGTCGTTGAGCGCACTGAACCCTGCGTCCACACCAGCCAGCGGCCCGCCATCGTCGATCGTGTCATGTACAGTTTGGATGTCTTCTGGAAGCGTGGGTAGGATTTGTCCGACTCGGCCCGCCACGACCACGGGTCTTACCACGCCTGAGACGATCCGGACCATCCGTTTAAGCAAGAACTCGGAGCCAAATTGCAGCCAGGTCTTGGGCGTGCCCATGCGCCGGCTCTGCCCGCCGCACAGCACGATTCCACCAACCCCGATTGTCTGCGCGGCCATTGGACCTCCACGAATCAACAGGTGCACCGGTTGCGCGGGTCCCGCATCCTCGCTTTGGTATACCTGACGGCCGCGCTACCGTACAGAAAAGCCGCCGGGCGTCGCCCTGCTGCGGGAGACCCGCTGACCCGAGGACTTCTGCCAGACCCGGCTCGATGCGATTTTAGTGGGTCGGGGTGCGGTCCTTGCTGGGGCTTCAATACTCCGTCGCCGTGTACTCGAATAGCAGGTGCTCTGAGAGTTTGATGCTCTTGTCAAACGTGTCCTCTGAGGCGAAGCCGCTACGGACAATCCTCAGCCCCACGTGGTCCCCGGCTTGGAAGGTGTTTCCGGCGAAGGTATATCCGCTGCCGGTATCGATGGTGACCAGGACGACGTCCGAGGTCGTCCAATCGTCGGGAACGCTCCAATCATAATCATCGGTACTCGTGCTCGGGCTCTCACCCTCGCTGACGTGGCTTTGGTCGAGGGTGAAGCGGACGACCTGGCCGTTGGTCGTGGCGTCGGCCGCCGGCGAAACGAGGATCTTCACGTTGGACGGCTTGGTGACGTCCATGTTGGCTGGGATCTTAAACGGTGCGTAGTACACCCCGCCAAGACTGCTGCCACCGAGCGTCCGGCTTGCAATCGTATTGGAGATGTAGCTGGCGGTGTTGCTCCCATAGCCACGGAGGTAGATTGTGGTGACCAGGCGTGTGGGCTTGGCGTCGCCTGCTGCCAAAATCTGCGCACTGGCTGGATCGATCTTGATCCAGCTCGATTCGTCGGATGGATCAATGACCTGCAAGGGACCCAGAAGGGCAGACGGGAGTGTCGCCGCAACGTCATTTGTAAAGGTCTTTGGCATAGCTGCACGATCTTAGGAGGCCATGGCAAGGCCGACCTCCAATCCCCATGTCATGTTGCCGGTGTCCGGGTTCGTCCATTCGATACGCAGAACGTCGTCGCTCTGAAAGGTCCACGCGGCCGGTTCGCCCGCATCGCCACCTCCGATTCGGAGGTGGACGTCGTTTCCCGTACCGGTCTGTGTGACGGTGAACAGGCGCGTGTCATAGGCTGACCCGGCTCCGGAATCTATGGAAATGTGAAACGATGCGGTCCCCGTTCCGCCGACAAAGTGGCATCGGATGTACACGAGACGGTATTTACGGTCCAGCCCGAATGTCTCGTCGATGTCGCCGGATCCGCTGGCGGTTCTCCGGGCGACAGCCATGTACTGCCGTGTCCGTGCCTCGGCGAGCTCGACCTCTTGAACGGTGAGGCCCGTCTCGACGGATCGTAGCATCTTGTCCAGATTGAGAGGCATCACTAGGTATCCACGGCGTCCTCAATGTGATCGTCAAGAGTGCTGCCCTCCGGGATCTGAACCCGGAATGGCACACCGATCAGTTCCGACACCCCAGTATTCAATCCCGGTATTGTCACCGTTGCATCGCCAACGAAGAGGACGTCTTTTAAGGTCCGTTTTCGCTTCTGTCCGTTCGCCCGGTACAGGATCAGAAGGTCAATCTCATCGGTGATGGCAAAGAGTGTCTCTGCCGCTGAGCCGTCATAGGAGAACAGATAGCCGCTGACACGGTGAAGCCCCCGGGTGTACGTGCCCAGCTCACCCTCGCCGCTGTCGGCACCGGTTGCGGGAACCGGCACGATGCCTGGCTTATAGACGACACTCTGGGCGCCCTCGATGACCGTCTCCGTATAGGGTGAAGCACGCAGCTTGGTTCGTGCACCGCGGGTGGCTAGGATCCAGATCATGGTCTTTGGCTACGAGGCAGGGATGCGATTGTACTCTCTTTCGACTTTGACGACGAACGTTTGGGCGGCGTCTGCACACCCCACTCGTGCCCCTGCCGTGGCACGCGGGTAGTCAAACTTCCAGACGCGGTCATCAAATCCTTCCGCCCCCTCGATCACGCCGCTGTCGACGATACTGTCCAGGTAGTCGTCGACAGCACCCACCTTGTCGAGGATCTCCGCGTGAGGGTCAGAGGCTGACACGTCGGTGACCAATCTCAAAGCCACGGTGACCTCGGTGACCTTGTCGTTGTCCGTCGTCCCGATCGGCCGAACACGGGTCAGAGTCAACGTGAGAAAAGGCCGAGGATACTCTTCCACACCGGCTTCGCCGACCTCGACGCGTCGAAACGGCTTCGACGCGGTGGGCGGATCGGCCACGAGGTTCGTACGGAGCTTCGCGGTGAGTTCCTCGATGGTGGCCTTGATGGTGGTTCGATCGGGGGTGCTAGACATGGCTATTCAGTTGAGCACCTCGCTGCCATGCTGCCTTTCGCCGGCCCGATGGTGGACGGACTCGCCCAGACGGCGCTGATGCAGATAGTGTCATGAGATGGCATCCTCGGGACACCGTCCCTCGCGTTGCCCAGGCACAGACAAGCTGCCATAGGCTGCGCGCCTTGGTTCAATAATCTGACAGCTCTTCTCGCGAAAGAAGACGGTCTTCGCCCACGGCCTCGCCAAGTGTGCCCAGCGCCGCGTTCTCGGCGAGCAGCGTGGCTGACGGAAGCTCAATGTGCCCCCCAGCCACTCCCTTGAGCCATTGAAGCGTCTTGCCGTGGCGGTCCACCGCGTCTTGGGCGACCGGTGGGCGGCGTGAGCGCAGACGGTACTCGACGAGATCCAACGTGATCGACGTGAGCAGATCAGCCAGTTCCGAATGCTGGCTCACGTCGATGGGCACCTGATACCGACGCGCAAGGTAGCTGTTGACCTCACCTTCCGCAGCCAGCCGGGCTTCGTCAACCACCCCGGTGTCGGCTACATCGTCTCCATCGTCGTCGGTGAGCTGAACGTAGGTGGTGCTGCCCAGGCGCTCTTCGATGTCCGCGTTGGTGATGTAGGCCATCAGTGTCAAGCTCCTTGCAGTCGGTTTTCGGTGCGCAAGCCGGTCCGGTTCAAAGTGGTACTACGTTGGCGACGTGAAGTCCGTACGCACGGCGAACTGCCAATAGCCGTACGCCATACGATAGCGGGCGCGGACGCCGTAGAGAAACTTCTCTCGACGGAAGCCCTCGTCGCTCTCCTCGGTCAACGCCGTGAACTCCGCCGCTTCTCGATCCTGAAAAATGAAGGGCCGAACCACACCGTCTGCCTTCAACAGATACCACTTGCTCTTATCCGTCAACCAGGGGAAGGCGATCACCCGGGCTACCCCGGACAGGACGTTCGTCGTACTGCTGACCACCGTGGCACTGACAGCCTCGAGGGCGGTCAGATACATCGTCGTGGGCACGACGCAGACCAGCCCGGTCGCTGTGATCGACATGGGGTCGGCCTGGTCGTCCTTGTAACCCATCATCGCCCCGATGGCGTCCTTGAGCCCCAGTTGAAACTCATCCGTCGATGGATTGTCCGGATCGGTCGCGTCGGATTCGAGCTTGTTGCTCTGTGAACCCGACGAGCCCGACGCGTGAGTGGTGGCAAAAAACGGCACCCCGTCGTAGCTGTGAAAACCTGTGCTTTCGCCGTTGATGAGCAGTTGGGAGATCAAGTAGTCCTTGTGGGTGGCTGCCCGCTCCGCCAGTTCCCCGATGCGAATTCGGATCTGGCCGGTTTTGTCATCAGCGATCTCATCCCGATCGACCTCGAGCGTTGCCTCGTACTTGAGGTTCTCGATCGAGTAGGATTCCGTGTTCACCCCGCGGGCGACCCGCCCGGTTCCCCACTCCCGCATCCGGGGAATGGAACCGAGCCACTTGTAGGTCTCACTGTCCGAATTGGATTGAATCCGCGTCGCCAGATCCTGAAAGTACGTTGTCGCGGCGTCGAATCGTCGAAAGAACTCGCTGCGCAGTCCTTTGGTCAGAAGTCCGCTGTTGATGATGGCCACTGAGGCTCTCCTTTCTTACAATTTGTGTCACTCTCTGCTGTGGTTTTGAGTGACGCATGTTGTCATTTGTCCTGCCCGATACCGCTTACTCGTGTTTTCGGGCCCTTATCGGCTATGGCGCTGACTTGAACGTCTCGAGCCGCAAGATGACCTGGCCCGATGAGGGAACGTCAACGGCGTAGCCCGCGTAGGAGTTGTTCGTGCTCGTGAAGGTCAGCGTATCGTCAGCAGAAGCGTAGACCGCGTCGCTGAGGTTGGAGATCGCCGCCCCGCTGAGGGCATGTCCAAAATCGCCCAACGTGTAGACCCGCACCGAAATGTCACCGGCAGAGCCCGAGGAGTTGTCCGCTTCCTCGTAGGCGATGCCGACAAACAAATCACCTGCGGTCAGCGCCTGGGCGTAACCGCCGGAAGAAAGTCCCACGAACGCACCCTTGTAGATGTGCTCACTGGCTGCGACCTTGAAGCTTCGAAGCTCCTGATCCACGTAATGATCCACGTCTCGATTGGCTGAAAGTGCCATTGTTTGTTATTCCTTTCAAGATTGTCGTTCTTCGATCTTTGTTCTGTTCACAGCCTGCGGCTGGCCGATGTCTTTCTCTCAGGCACTTTGACGAATCGCGTCGGCCACGTAAGCGTCTTCCGTGGTCAGGGTTGTCAGCATGGGGTTTTCACGGAACTCGGCTCGAGCCCGAGCGGTGATACCGTGTTGCCGCCTTTCGGTGCCGCTTACCCTGTTGGGCGCCACCGTCGCACCAGGCTGCACGATGACCGGCGCCGTCCGAAGCCATTCATTAAAGAGGTCCTCCTCGCTGGCGACGAGGGCTTCCGCCCATGCCCGCTGCGCCTCGACGAGCTTGCCCGCGCGCATGGCTTGGCGGATCCGCTCCTCGATGCGTTGTTGTCTGGCCTCCCGCCGTAAGTCAACCAGCCGTTGACTCGCGGCCATCAAGACCTGCTGGGCCGATGCGTCACGCGGCAGATCCAGTTCACTCTTCAGAAGCGTCAGCGGCTCATCAGCCAGGTCGTCCCCGTCAATCTCGCAGCTGTTGATGATGGGGCGCATCCCCTGGATGGCGGGTTTGTTGGTCAAGGCTGCCGAGTGGATGGCTGCCAGCTTTCGGTCACGCTTACGGATGATCGCGACCGGCGACAGGTATCGGTACTCCTTGTTGGCCAGCATCGTCTTCGCCTGCTCTGTCCACTCGATCTCCGCCAAGAGGCCGACTCCGGACTCCGCCACCAGCCTCTTGATCCACCCGGCAGCCGGCGCTTGACCATTCGGCGATGAGTACGCACCTCCCAAGGTCTGGTGTTCGTAGTCGATGGGCAGGTCGGTCCCGTGTCCGTCGAATGCCTCGATCGCCAGGCGTGCCGATTCATCGTCGATGATGAAATCCCCGTTGGTGCTCTCGACGTGTCCCCAGGGAGCAAGCAGCACCCGGTTGGGAACCGCGTCGCCGGTGAGCGATGCCGAGTGTAGCGGTGCCACCTCGCTGGAATTGTCTACCGTGATTGATTGAGTCATTTGCGCCATCCTGTCACGTTCCTTTAGTGTCAAAAGCCTGTTCCACCTCTGAAAACGTCGCGGGCGCTCGTTCGAGCCCCTGCATCGAGCGATCACTCCGACACGCCGGACACGATCGCCTCGTCTTGATCTGCCTGGGGCAGACCGAGCACATCGTGTACAAACGCTGTGGGGACCTTGAGCCCCAACCGATTCACCGCCGTGTCCAGGACTTCGCTGAAGTGCTGCGTATCACCGATTCGACGCAGCTTACGTCGGAAATACGGGACCGGTCGATCTGCGCCGAAGTGCAGCCGTGTCATCGGGGCCAACAAATCTCGCCGGATCGTCTGAGCCTCCTTCCGAGCGTCGTCGGCGAGGACATCTTGGCGAACCAGTTCGTGTACCTGCGTCGCGGCGATGGTTCCCTTCTGTCCGGTCACATCCGTCGTGAGCGTCTGCCCAAGCCAGGCCTTGCTCATCTCCCGGTTTAGAAACTCGATAAGGCGCTCGTACGGCGGGCCGATGGTCCCCCGATTGGCTTCGAGTACCTGCAGTTCGACAGCCCGACTGAAGATGCCCGCTGCGTGGCTGCCCAGTGATTCCAGCATTCGAAGCAATTCACGCTTCTCTTCTTGCGTGGCGGACGGTTCGTACCGTGCGATCCGAACCGGCATACCGAAGACCTCTGCAAAGATCATCCAGTCCTTCAAGGCCAGGTTCTTGGCCAGGTAGGCCATGGCCGTGACACGCAGAAGCCCCCCTCGCTGTGGATGGCTGGATACGCTGTGAGGGGTATGGGTAATGAACTTGTTGGGTGGCAGATCGATCCCCTCTTGTGGGTCCTCTTCTGTCAAGATCCGCGGACGGTCGAGGTCATCGAACACGATGCGGGTGAAATCCACAGGGATCATGTCGACTGGTCGCAGGTCACCGCTGAACGTGTCCCAGACCAGTTCGGCGATGGCGATGTTTCGTCCGAGGGCCAGCGAAAGATGCTGCAGGACCTCATCTATGCTATCGATGTTGGCAAGGACCTCTCTGCAATACCCAGCCGCTTCATCCGCGGCCTGACGGTCGACCCCTTCGTGAACATCAGCCGCACTGACGATCTGCCAATCCAGACCCGTCAAGGCGAGTCGCCGTGTGTTCGCGACGGCAAAGAGATGGGCATCTTTCTCCTCCATTTCCTCGAACAGCTCCATGGCTGTCGAGAGCGAGCCGCCGTCCGCTTCCCGCAGGATGGCTGCAAGTCGCGACGGCGTCAGGCCCGCGCTGGGATAATCGCGGAGCGAGTCCTCGGCCCGAGCTAAGATCATCTGGCCCATCGCAGGGCGTTGGTTCGGCCCCGCCCGCAAAGCGTTGACGATGCGCTGCGTCCATTTCATACGGTTGATCTCCAAGTGCGAGCATGCCCGCGAACAGCCGGCGGACGGTTTGGAGGACACACTGGGCTGTCCACCTGACCGTCCTCGCTATGGCTATTTGCGGTTGCCGGTGTTTGATTCATCTACCACGTGCCCGTACGGCAAAACTTGAGCGGCTCAGCCACCATCGACTCGACTTGCCCTTCACCCGTGCCAGCCGCGTGAACGGCCAAAGCGGCTGCCCAGAATCGGTCGGCATGACTGCCCTCTCTCCGTGGAGCGCTCAAGCGAAAATGACCTGACTCTGTCACTGTCCGTTCAACCGAGTGCCAGTCATTCCGAATGCGCTCATCGTTGGGAATCCGAATGCGCTGTGATTCGACGGCAATCCTCAGACCGCCGGCAATCTGCGACTTGAGCGCAGGCGTGAACGTGATCGCCTCCACCCGGTGTCCGCCGAATCGCTCGACCGCCTGCTCCGCCAACTGCATACCCAAACCGCCGGCATCTATGCAACACCGACGAACCTTCCGGAGCGAAAGCAGTTCACCTATCAGTTCGGACTGAACGCGGAAGGGTGCAGCAGCAAGCTCGAACAGAGCTACGGTCGCAAGCTCGTTACCGTCGCCGGCAAGGACCCACACGACCGTCAGATCGCGCACCCGGCCAACGTCCACACCCGCAAACAGCTCTCGCGCCTCGCGGGAGAGTTCCTCGACGGATTCGTGCGGGACGAGCGCAGGATCAGCACAAGCGGCAACCTGATCGTAGGTCAAAAACGCCGTGCTCTCGTCGAGAAACTCGCACAGAAACTCCTGGCGAAACAGCGTTTCGTCATCCATCGCCCTGCGGATCTCATCCGCGTCCACGTCAAGCCCTTGAGCAATCGCGTCATGGAGGGTGACGGTGCTGTGACTGAAGCGATCGTTGTTGTGGAGCTGATAGAAGACGTTTCCCTTACCCTTGGGTGTGGAAGCCACGTCCAGTTCCCCATCACCACGAAGCAGTGTCGGGAACATGGCAGCCCAGATATCCCGATCAAAGGCGTGCATGGCGAACTCGTCGAGGAACACATCGCCCGTGAAGCCTCGGGCGGTCTGCGGGTTCGCAGGCAGCCCGATGACCCGGACCCCACCCGGCAGGACGATCTCCAGTTGCCTCACACCAAGGTCTTTGAAGAAGCGGTCGTCGTAGAAGTCGGTGGCGATTTTGAGCATCTCACAGTGTTGTCGGGCCTTTTGCATCAATTCCCGGCTTTGTCGTTCCCCTGCCGACAAAAACACCTGGGTCCGGCGTCGACGCAGGCCTCGCAGAATGCGGCGGAGCGATTTGGTGAAGCTCTTCCCCGTCTGTCGCGACCAACAGTTCCAACGAAAGCGAGCCTCACTGTCGACGTCCTCCCGCTGGTAATCCAGGAGCGGAACCATTGGCCTCGCTCTCGCGGGCTCCTTGACTTGCTCTTGGACCACGGCACTTGATCCTTGTGGCGATCGCAGCCGCACAGGATGCCCAAAGGCAGACCCCGGCTCCCCGTCGTCGACACAAGAACGTAAGCACTGATCGGTCAGCGAGTCGCAAACAGCGATCACGATCAGTGAGAGGTGGCCTCAGTGGCGACCTATTAGCGGAGGGGAAGAAGGCACATTCCAATGCCCCCTGTGATCCTCCGCTATCCCCCATCCACAAGCAGTAGGATCATCCCCCCGAAATAGGTCAGCGCGATCAAGACCGAGTCGAACCCGAATCGGCGGAACATTCTCCGCTGGCTCTGGTAGGCAAGCCCGGCCACGGCAATCGCCGTCAGGAGCACGGCAAGCAGCCCGACGATCAGATTCTGCCCGCTGGCCACCGGACCGGCCAACATCAAGCGTTCACCACTAAGTAGTGAGATCCCCTTGAGAAACGGGATCACAAAGATATTGAACATGTTGGACCCGAAAATGTTCCCGAGCGCAAGATTCAGGTTTCCAAGCCGGACCGCAGCGATGCTCGTAACAATCTCAGGAAGTGACGTAGCAAGTGCCAGAAAGATAGCACCCACAAACGTGGCCCCCAGCGGACGACCGATCAGGGCAATCTCGTGTGTACTCAGGACGTCACCCAGGCGGGCAAGCCACCACGACGCCGCGACCAGAATAAAGGTCGTCACCGCGAGTTGAACCGACATCTCAGTCCCAATTCTTTGTCGAGGACCCAAGGCCCTGTCCCCGCCGTTCTCACGACACTCCCGGCGATAGGTCAAGCGCACGCAACCCAAGTATGTGATGAGAATCGCAACTGCCCATCCAAGTTCGGTGATCTCGGCGATCAGCGGTCTTCCCTCGAACTTCTGCGCGAGCACGATCCCCAGAAGGGCCAGGCCGATCAGCGCCAGCCCAAACGAGCTGGTCAGGGCGTGCATCGTGCTGACCCCGCACAAGATGGAACCGCCACCCAACAAAGCGTTGAGCAAAACGATGATTGTAATGTTGAACGCGCAGCTTCCGAAAATCGCACCCAGGGCAAGGTCAACGTTGCCGATCGCCGTAGCCGTCCCGCCCGTAATAAGCTCGGGCAGACTCGTGACCGTGGCGAGGAGGATCAACCCAATCCATCCGCTGGCCAAGTGGAGGCGATCAGCCAGTTCGTCCGCGAGCTTCGTCAGACGTGAACCGGCGAAGATGACGATGATGGCTGCGAGACTCAGTTCGAGGAACAAAGCCCAGGTGGGAAGCTCCATCCCAAATACGAGCTTACACAGCAAAGTAGTCTTGTCCCTTTCCCGGAGCAGGACCCAACGCACACACCTCGGTGCTGACCGTCATGGCCCTTCACGCGATTGCAGCGGACTCGGATCAGACCATCAAGGCGGGGATTATATCGGTCCCGTGATCGGCTGACCAAGTGGAATCAGCCGGGGATTTTCGAATCAGACCGGATTCCGTCTCTGTGTAGCGTCACCCCTCGTGGGTGACGGAAGGGTCTGCTCAGCGCCGCCCGCCAGGGGCGGCGCTACACCCGCCACACAGGACCCGAGAATGCTCTGGCTATTCCGCGGCGAAGAAACGTGCGTCGATCCCATCCGGTCCCACGCGCAGCCGGACCGCCCGCAGGCATCGCGGGCATCGACCTCGATAGGCTGTCCCCTCTGCGTTGCGATACACCCGCGAGTAAACACCGCAGCAGTCAAATCGAATACCCACCCAGGGCCGCCCGCGCAGTTTACGCTGGGTGTCAGACCCCATCACGGGTTCGTTTAAACCCTCGATGTCGATCCGGTAAGGTGGCGAATCCTCCATCAAACGCTCTATCGGCTGACAGGTCCGCCCTACTCAAGATGGCCTCGAACGAACCCCTCGACCGACTCGCGATGACCCGCGCAGTGGGCGACGATCGCATCGATCTCTCGCACGACCCGCGTTCGCCTTGTCGTGTCGCTCAATTCCCGGGCGTTGACCCACACGGTGTACCGTGCCGCCCGAGCCGTCGCGTCAGCCAGCACCGCCGCAATCCCCAGGTCACTGAGCAAGTACCGACTGGCCACGGTCTTGAACTCGTCCATCGTGGCAAGGGCATTTGAGACCAGAGCAGCCATCTCCACAGGAACAGCCAATGCAGCGAGGACCGTCCTCTCGTACGCCACTTGAACGGTGGCGATCTCCTTCTTGTCCCCTGTAGTCTGTGCCTTCTTCCGCTCTCTTGCAGCTTCGGTCATCTTGGCGTACGCCATCGCGTCTCGAGTAATCAGAGCACGAAGCAGTTGATCGGCACGATGAAATCGCCGAGCGAACCCTTCCACCTGCTCGCTCACCTGCGGTTCCGTTTTCTGATTCACCGAGTACGCCGCCACCATCCCACCCAAGGCACAAGACAGTGCGCCGGCTAATCCTGCCACACTTCCTCCACCAGGTGTCGGCGTCCGGTCAGCGGTCCTGTCAAGCAAATCATCCACGCCCAGCTTGGTCAGATCGTCCATTTCGCAATCCTCGTCGCCCTTGTCCTGCTGTAGTCATTCACACCGTTTGCATCTTATCAGAGCCGCGACCGTGAGGCAGCGAACTCCCTCTGCGACCAGGAATGTCAACCTATTAGGAATGCCTGCGACGTCAAGCCATGATTGGGCACATCCCCTGTCAGATGCTCTGAAATCGCGTAGCGGTTTCACTGATTCCCCCTGGCAAAGGGGAAAAAGGACGTGAACCAATAGAGAACGACTCGGGGCTATGAGTCCCTAGCACCGCCTACGGACACGATGTGTTTACAGGGAAGAGCGTGCCATTCCAGGCATCGAACGAGTCGGCTCCGTTGAGCAAATCGATCAAGCGGAGCAAGTCGGCGGGGGTGACTGTCCCACTGTGGTCAACGTCCACGCTGTACATCCCGTGATGGGCTCCTATTTGTCCGTCCAGGAAGCCGACAAGCTGTGATACATCGTCGGCGTCCGCGAGACTGTCACCGTTTACATTCGCAGGATGCGAGTAGTACGTGACGAACTCACCACTACCCTCGTATCGGATGGTCGTGGCCGCACCCGGTGTGATCGGGCGCAGCAGCACCATCTCGTATATGCCCCCACCCAGATCGGTCACCGTCGCAATTTCATTCGCACCGAGATCCAGGTCTGCGGCGGTCTCACACAGTGTGAAACAATGCTCGAGCCCCCCCACGCCAAGCGTGAGGACAATCGGATCAGACGCGGATCCAATACCCTGCCGCGGCAATGCACTGGCTGGCTCGTGCGACTGACGGGCGTCGACCGTGCCCTCGGGCGGGCTTGCCTCGACGATGGCTACGTCCGGGCAGCTCGGGGTACACGGATCGGGATCGCACGTGCTGTCTGGTCCATTCCACGTTCCCAGCGCCTCGCAGTTGACCTGGGTCTGGCTGGGGATGCATATACCCTCGATACAGCACGAGCCCCGCGGTTGTGGGCACTCGGTGGTGGCGCACTCGGTTCCACCACCTTCAAATGCCCCCCCGGCGGCGTCACATTCCACTTCCATGAGGTCCTCGCATGATCCATCTGCCATGCAACACGCCCCCAGCGCGCAGAGCAGGCTATCACATGGAGTCCCGTTCCCCATGTAGAACGCATTCGTGAGACTCCCGCAGACTTCCTCGGTCAGGTCGTCCAGGCAGACCCCACTCACACAGCACGCCCCGACCGGTGTTGGACAAGTGATCTCCGAGCAAAACACGTTCGCCCCCATGAAGGTGCCGCCCTGCTGCGTACAGTCAGCCCCATTGACAGCGTCCGTGCAATTGGCGTCGACGTCGCAGCACGCTCCGCTGAGCGAGCATTGATAGGTTGCCCGGATAATCCAATCACCCGAAGGCCGGCACCCAAGCGGAGGCGGCAGTGGAAGCAAGTCCTGGAACTGGTTCAGACCATCGCAGAGGTACCCGCATATTAATGCAGAGAGCCAGTTGCCCGTCAATGTCGCCACCCCGTCCGCATCCGTCGTCGGGAATGCGTTGCGTTCATCATCAATCGCGGCGCAGGGGTTCTGAGGCCCGTCGTTGTGTTTTAGGATGGCGAAGCCGACAGAGAACTTGTTTGCACCGCTCTCATTGGTAAGGATGATGGGCTCTGGATCCTCTGGATCGACGACAACCTTGATGTTCGTGCCGCGCAGTCCGGCGGGCATGCTTAAGTGTGGCAGAATCACATCGTCCGAATCATAGAGCGAATGGACGTTCTCCGGATACGGCGGACCGTCCCAGACGATGACCCGCCACTGGGTGATTGTCGCCACCGTCGTATCCTGCGCGAATACGCATTCCATCGACTCGATGCGGATCGGGTAATCGTCAGGATTGACGTCGTAGGACGCGATCGCAGCCTCTCCCTCAGCGAATCCAGCCTGAATGTTGTACACCCCGCCCTCAAAATTGCTCGGATCGGTGTGTGTCACCTCACCGCAGGCTCCGGTTCCCGCTACCGATCCTCGACCTTGCGGCTCGATGTACTCTCGCAAACGCCCATTAGTCGAGACCACGAGCGTCGGTATGGAGTTCGTCGCCACGAGGTTGTCAGACGGTACGCGTCGCTGAATGTGCTGTTTGGTTGCCCGAACAGCCGCCCGGGGCGCTGGTTCCTGCGCCTGGACAGGTTGCAGCCAGGATAAAGACAGCCACACCAGCACCACAAGCACGGCACTTGTTAGGCGGGCGGGCTGGGCGAACGCGTAGCACCGCAGAATGCTACCAGCATAGGAACGCATCACGGACCTCCGAGCACCAAAACGCTGACACATCCCAGATGGTCTTCCACATTGTCTTGACTCATGATCACGGCGTTGGGTTGTCCTTGTCACTAACCTGCGGGACCCCACCTTCGGTGACCATGCGCCAAGGCCCAAAATCAACCCCGTTTATAGGCCTTGCTCCCCAGGTTAATGGTAGGCGCGCCGAACGTCCGATTCAAACCCCGGCAGCAACTTCCCCGACAAGCTCGCTCAGAAGGTCCCTCAGCGTGACCACCCCCAGCATCTGGCCGCCGCGGTCGGTGACGATAACCATACCGCGACCTGTTCGTTGCAGTTGTGCGAGGGCGATGGCGACCGTTTCATGGGCGCTAAGCGCCAAGACCGGATGAACGTGGTCACCGACCGTTTCCCAGTCTTCGCGCTGGAGAAGTTCATCGAGCTTGGCCAAACCGATGATGTGTCGCCGGTTGACTCCGTAGACGGGCAGGCGGGCGTGGCCGGTCCGTCGTGCGACGCGAAGCAGCAAGCGACGTGGGGTGTCCGCTCCGATGATGACAACCCGGTTTCTCGGAATCATGACCGCGTGCAAAGGCGTGTCGGACAACTGGCACACCCGGTCGATCAGGTCAGACTGCTCCTCCGCAAGCGTCTGACCGGCGAGGGCCTCCTGCAGCAGCAGGGCGACTCGCCGTTTGGGACCAAACGCCCCATCGCGCGTCCGAGGTACCCCCACGCAACGGCTGATTACACCAGGAAGGTGCTTGAGCACCCACACGCAACCCGTCAAACGGAAGAACCTGTCAAACAGCGACAACAACGCACCGCCTCGTGCCAACAGCGTGTCAGGATATAACTGAAAGAGGTTCTTGGGCACAACCTCGCCGAACACGAAGATAATGGGGGTCATCACGATGACGGTATAGAGTTCCGCGTTGGCCTCACCAAAGCCAAGACGGTCAGCCAGCAGAAAAGCGACCGCTGTCGTCGTGATGTAGTTCATCATGTTGGTGCCGACCAACGTGACGGATAGCGCCCCTTGTTCATCGTGCATGATCCTGGCAATGCGCACCGCCGCCGCCTCGCCCCGCTGCACACCGAGTCGTACCCGTAATCGGTTGACACGATACAGACCCGTTTCAGCACCGGAAAAGAAACCGCTGAGAAACAACCCCAGCAAGACGACTCCCAGGATCACCCAGCTC
>CAYOQG010000056.1:0-21924 GCA_964405925.1 uncultured Phycisphaeraceae bacterium
CACCCGAGCACCCTTGGCGAGGCTGGCGATCATCAGACCGTTCCATGCTGTCAGTATCTTGTCATCCAAGCCGGGTTGTGTGCGCTTGCTTCGGGCCATGCGCAGCTTGTCACGCCAGTTCTGAATGCAACCTGTCAGATCATCCAAGGCGAGATTGTGCAGCCTGGCGAAGGTCTCCGGCGGCCTGCGGATATGGAGGATGTTCTGCGGACCTGACGGGGCGTGCCCGCGCGACTCGAACCAGTTGCCTGTCTCCGTCACATCGTAGTAGGCGCAGAAGAGCTTGCCCTCAACCTCGCCTAAGAGCCCCATGATCTCGTCGATGGTCCAGATGTAATAGGCTCCCTCAAGCCCATTGGTATCCGCGTCCCGGGCGGAGTAGAAGCCACCTTCAGGCGATTGAAGATCAAGGATCACGTAATCAAAAATGTCTGCCGTGGTGGAGGCGTACAGCGGCTTCTTCGTGAGCTGATACGCGTCGAGGTATATACTGCTGACCATCGCCTGGTCATAGAGCATCTTCTCGAAGTGGGGTACCAGCCACTCTCGATCCGTGCTATACCGGCAGATCCCGCCACCGATGTGATCGTAGATCCCGCCCCGGGCCATGTGGTCCAGCGTGGTCTCGACAACCTCGAACAGACCGCTATCACCGATGCGGCGGTAAACGCGAAGCAGCAGGTCCATGGCCATGCTAGGTGGGAACTTGTTCGACCCGCTGGCGATGCCGCCGTGCACGCGGTCGAAGTGAGCGGCGATGCCCTTGGCTGCCGTGTCGAGCGTCTCTCGTCCAATCACGCCCTCCGCCGGTGCCGGATCGGCTGACCAGCGGGACAAAAAATCCTGGGCCCCTTGGGCACCGCTCAGTATTCTCTGCCGGTTGCCTTGCCAGGCTTCGGCGATTTCGTGCAGAACGCCCAGGAACTGATCCTTGGGGAAGTACGTGCCTGCATAGAACGGCGTGCCATCGGGTGTCAACCACACGCTCATCGGCCACCCGCCCCCGCGGGTGAGCGCTTGCGTGTAGGCCATGTAGATCTCGTCGATGTCCGGCCGTTCCTCCCGATCGACCTTGATGCTGACGAATGAGTGGTTGAGAGCAGCGGCGACCTCCTCGGACTCGAAGCTTTCGTGTGCCATACCATGGCACCAGTGACAAGCGGAGTAGCCAATGCTGAGGAAGATTGGCCTATCTTCCTGTTTGGCCTTCTCGAACGCCTCCGGTCCCCACTCGTACCAGTCCACCGGGTTTTCGGCGTGCTGAAGCAGGTACGGACTCGTCGCGTGGATGAGGCGATTGGTACGCCCCTGTTTTATTTCGGTGGTCACGGCTGGCGTCTCCACATTCTGGTTTTCTTCGGCAAGCAGACTCGATGGTCCTGCATAGATCAGGATCGTGCCGGCGCACACCCACGCGCATGCACGCCGCGCTTGCCTGGTCAGCTTGCACATCGATGTAAACTACCAGTGATCCGCTATCGCGGTAAGATCAAGTTCCGGACCCGAACGCTTTCAGCCCGACAGATTGTAGCGTTGCAGCAGCCAAGGTCAAAACCACTTGGTCCATCGATGTGAGAACCTGTAAGACTTGACCATCTACTTGAATCAGACTTCCACCCACGTCGCCGAGCGTGGCGCAGAATCAACTACGCGTGTATCCGTAGTCTGGACTGCGATGTGCGTTCGGGATCAGCAGTCTGTCCGGACAGATCGCCGCGGTCGGCCTCCGCCAAAGCATCGCACCGCCCATGGCCCGCGTGCACTACATCCAGAACCGACTGATCACCCGGCTCCTGCGGGCGAGTAAACGTGCCAGGGGCCGTGGTCTGACCCGCCCAGGCCGATCCACGTCGCATCCGGATTCGCCTCGGAACCCCCCTTTGTTCCCTGTGGGCGTTGCCAGAGATGCGGTGGCCAAGCAGGCAGCCCACCCTCCGCTGCGCACCACACATCCATGGCCGTTCGGTCTCGCCGACCCACAGTTCGCGTCCCTTGCTCGAAGCGAGCTTCTGCCTTAACCTGTGCTTTGTTTAAGTTTCAACAGTGGAGTAACGAGTGGCCCACCGATTCATCAACGACCTGCGTGCCGGCGAACGACTCGAGGACGAGGTTTTCCTTATCCAGTCCAAGGACCTGCGAACGACGACGCAGGGCAGTCTCTACATCCACGCCATTCTCGTGGACCGATCCGGTCAGCTCGTAGCCCGTCAATGGCAGGCCACGGAGAGCGGGTTCCAGCAAATGCCCGAGGGCGGGTTCATGCGATTCAAGGGCCGGGCGGAGAACTACAAAGGCAACCTCCAGTTCATCATCGACGCCGTGCGACCGGCCGAGTCAGGCTCTTTCGAGATCGCGGACTTCCTCCCCGCGACAGAGCAGGACGTCGACAAGATGTGGCGCCGACTCGTCGAGATCCTGCGTGGGATCAAGCATGAGGATTTGCGGGCGCTGATCGAAGCCTTTCTCGCAGACGAGTCGCTGATGTCCGCGTTTCGCCGGGCCCCGGCAGCGGTGACCATGCACCACGCTTATATTGGTGGTCTACTCGAACACACGCTCAGCCTGCTCGAGGTTGCCCTTCGGGTCATCCCGCTGTACCCGAAGCTGAGTCTGGACCTGGTCCTGGCTGGACTCTTCTTTCATGACATCGGAAAAGCACGTGAGCTGACGTACGACACGAGCATTGGCTACTCGGACGAGGGGCAGCTTGTCGGCCACATCTCCATGGCTGTGGTCTGGATCGATCGGAAGGCGGAGACCGCGTCGGCCAAGACAGGACGACCGTTCCCGCAAGAGCTTCTGCGAACGCTCCAACACATCGTGCTGAGCCACCATGGAGTGTACGAGTTCGGCAGTCCAAAGCTGCCCGCAACACCGGAGGCAGTCGCCATCCACTATTTGGACAACCTCGACGCGAAGGTGAATATGTTTCTCGCCGAGATTGAGAAAGACCCCGATCCGGTGAGCCATTGGACCAACTACCATAGAGCATTGGCAACGAAGATCTTCAAGCCGGACGTAATGCGTACGCACACGGACGAGTAATGTCCAGGCGGCGTGAGTCATTACCCAGATGACGACCATGAAATACACGCAGTTTACCGATTCTCAGATTGCCGAGGCGCTAAGAGTCATAGGGGCGGATTCGATCGACGCCCTGTTTTCGACGGTTCCATCAGCTCTGCGCCTCAAGGGGGAGTTGGATTTGCCTCGCGGGGTGAGCGAGTTGGAGCTTCTCAAGGATCTCTCGTCGCTCGAGTCGCGCAATCGCGGATGCGATCAGCTTGTTTCCTTCCTCGGTTGCGGTGCGTACGACCATTTCATTCCTACGTTGGTGGATGCCCTTGCGGGGCAGACGGAGTTTGTGACCGCTTATACCCCATACCAGGCGGAGGCTTCCCAGGGCGTATTGCAGCTCTTCTACGAATTCCAGACCATGGTCTGCCAGCTTACGGGGATGGAGGTCGCTAACGCGTCACTTTATGAAGCTGCCAGCGCCGCAGCGGAGGCGGTCTTGATGGCCACTGCAACCACCCACCACGAGCGGGTTCTGGTGGCGGAATCGGTCCATCCAGATACGCGCCAAGTGCTGCGAACCTACATGCAGTCGCAAGGCATTGAAGTCGTCACCTTGCCCGCACCGGCCGGCGTGCTGGATGAGCAAGCACTCGAAGGCGCTTTGGGCCAGTCGACAGCCGCCCTGGTGATTCAAACCCCCAGTTTCTACGGTTGCGTCGAGCGGCTGGACCGGATCGTTCCCGCGGTCCATGCCCATAACGCCCTGGTGATCGTGTCGACCGACCCGATCGCCTGCGGCCTGCTCAAACCACCGGGTGAGTTCGATGTGGACATCGTCGTGGGAGAGGGACAATCACTTGGCATACCGCTCCAATACGGCGGGCCCTATCTCGGGCTCCTCGCAGGCCGCGAGAAGTACCTGCGCAAGATGCCCGGCCGGGTCGTGGGGATGACCAAGGACCTTGAGGGGCGGCGAGGATTCTGCCTCGCCTTACAGACCCGCGAACAGCACATCAAGCGGGAACGGGCAACGAGCAACATCTGCACCAACCAGGGCTTGCTCGCCACTCGTGCAGCCACCTACATGGCTTCGATGGGAAAACGCGGTATTACCGAGGTTGCGTCCCAGTGTTTCGACAAAGCTCACTACGCCGCAAGCAGGATTGGCAAGCTCGCCGGATATGAGCTTCGATTTGAAGCTCCCTTTTTCAAGGAGTTCGTGGTACGTACGGATCGTGATGTGATGGCGGCGCTGACGGCTTGTCGAGAGCGCCACATCCTCGGCGGTGTACGTCTCGCCCGTTTTGACGAGCGGTTGAGCGATTGTTTTGCCGTGGCGGTCACAGAGAAGCGAACAAAGGAGCAGATCGACGATCTGGTCGCTGCCCTTGATAGTGCCTGACCCTGTTTTAACAGGCAAATGTAATGCGATGCAGAACGATGAGCACAATACCGAAAACGAGACAGAAGAACCACCCGCTGCTCTTTGAGACTGGCGCACCGGGCTTGAGTGCGGTATCTCTGCCACAATCCGACGTGCCCAAGGTGGACCGCACCAAAGCCGTCCCCGTAGAGCTTCTGAGGGACGAACCGCCGGCACTCCCTGAGCTCGGCGAGCTTGACGTCGTCCGTCATTACAAGCGACTCGCCCATCGGTGCTTCAGCATCGACGCGAACTTCTACCCGCTCGGTAGCTGCACCATGAAGTACAACCCGCGGGTCTCCGAACGCGTCGCAGCCATGCCGGGCTTTTTGAACTTGCACCCTTATCAGGACGACGCCGATGTGCAGGGTATGCTGGAGCTTCTGTACCGACTTCGCTGCGACCTGGCTGAGATTGCCGGACTGGCTGAGGTGTCGTTGCAGCCGGCGGCCGGGGCTCACGGAGAAATGACCGGGCTGATGATCATCAACGCCTATCATCAGAGCCGCGGGGAAAACCGCAGCAAAGTGCTCGCGCCCGACAGCGCCCACGGTACAAACCCCGCGAGCTGCACGATCTGTGGGCGGGCCTCGGTAGCCGTTCAATCGAGAAGCGATGGTCGCGTCGATCTTGACGACCTCCGGACGAAGGTCGATTCGGACACCGCCGCATTTATGATCACCAACCCGAATACGGTCGGCGTATTCGACGAGCAGATCGCCGACATCGCTGAAGTCGTGCATGCAAAGGGGGCACAGGTCTACCTCGACGGCGCCAACATGAATGCCATCCTCGGGATCACCAAGCCGGGCGACTTTGGCGTCGATTGCATGCACTACAACACCCACAAGACGTTCGGCACACCCCACGGGGGTGGAGGACCTGGTGCCGGGCCTGTGGCAGTGGCAGAGCATCTTCGCGACTTTCTTCCCGTGCCGCAGGTCGTCAAACTCGAGGACGGGACACTCACCTGGTCATCGGATCGCCCCAAGAGCATCGGGAAAGTGCGTTCGTTCTATGGTCAGATTGGCATTTTAGTGCGGACCTATGCTTACATTCGCGGTTTGGGTAGAGACGGTTTGCGCGACGTCGCCGAAACGGCTGTGCTTGCCGCGAACTACGTCGCCGCTCGGTTGAAGGACCGTTACCACATGCCTTTTGCACCGCCATATGCTCATGAATTCATCACCGTGCCCCACTTTCCCGATAGCGGCGTGACCGAGCTGGACGTCGCTAAACGGCTGATTGACCACGGCATCCACCCACCGACGATGAGCTGGCCCATTCACCATTGCCTGATGATTGAACCGACGGAGACCGAATCACTGGCCACACTTGACCACTTCGTCGAAGCCATGCTGGAAATCGCCGATGAGATCGAGAACGACCCGGAGGTTGTACGCACGGCTCCGCATACGACACCCGTCCGTCGCTTGGATGAAGTGGCCGCAAGCCGAAAACCCAATGTCCGATGGAAAGAATGAAACCGCGAGAGGTCCAAACGTCGCAAAGTACGAACGTCTATGTGACCGCATTCGTAATTTGTGATTTGTAATTCGTAATTCATCGTCTACCTGCTCATGACCGCGGCAAGTCCCATTCGTGTGCTCCAGGACCCGCCACTCGATGGTCCTACGAACATGGCCCGCGATGAGACCTTGTTACTGCGTGTCGGCCGGGGTGAGTCCCCTTCCACATTGCGGCTCTACCAATGGGGCCCACCCACAATTTCACTGGGATATTTTCAGTCGTTTGCAGACTGTGAGTCACTTTCTCCACCCGCGGGGACGCTGCCGGTAGTGCGACGCTTGACAGGGGGTGGTGCCATACTTCACGATCTGGAAGTGACCTATTCGCTCACACTTCCCATCACCCATACGCTTGTCGCCGGTGACCCGAAGCAGCTCTACCAGATTCTCCATCAGGCAGTCGCTGCGTGTCTTGCATCTATTGCTGTTGAAGTAACGACTTGCGGAAAGACCGATGACTCCACACCCACACGGGGTCCATTCTTCTGCTTTGCCCGGCGTCACACGTATGACCTTCTGCTGGGCAAGGACAAGATCGTCGGCAGCGCCCAGCGTCGGACCCGGGATGCCATTCTCCAACACGGCTCGATCATCTATGGCAGCCGCTTCCCGCAGCAGCAGACCGCTGTGTTGTCGGTCGCTCGGGACGAGGTCGTAGAGCACATACGCAGAGCGCTGTGTAAGGAACTGGAAGCGCTGTCCGGCATGACGCTCGAGTTGGGTCAGTGGACGGATGCTGAGCTTAGAGGTGCCGAGGGTCTAACTGCCAAATACGCTGGCCGCGAATGGACAAGACGTAGATAACTTCCAACGGCACTCCTTGAGCATCGGTCGGCGTCCGCCACTACAGCTCCGACTCAGGTCGGCCCTCGGGCTGCAGGGGCCCGAAGAGTTCAGCCACGTTGGGCTGCTCCAGAATGAAATTCGCGTTGATCGAGTGATCTTCGCACAGGTTATACATCGCCGCCACCACGGCTGCGTAATCCAGCCCGAGACCCGACACATTCCCCTCGTGGTCTACTTCCGCATCGCTGCCCATCAAACGAACCAGCATTGGCAGCTCGAGCGGCGCGGGAATGGGCGGTGAGGTCGATCCCGTAACCGTGTTCACTCGCAGGACTGTCAATTTCTCGTCACCGACACGGGCGTTGATCGTCACACTTCCGTCGACCGCGCGGTATAGCAGGGGCGGTACACACCGTAAATCTTGCCCGAACAGGGCGATACGCCTCGATCCGGATCGCTTGGCGTAAACGAAGCTCGGTCCGGTAGCAGCGACCTCATCGAGAATGAAATTATCTCCGGCGATGCGGGTGGAAACGATGCTGGAATCTCCCCGCTTGGCCAGGGCCTCATAGGCGGCGATCTGGACCCGAGGGTCCGTATCATCAAGAAGCTTGCGGAGGGCAATGGCCGCGTTTGCCATCCCCCTCGCCTCGCCAAGCGCGCGAATGGCTTGGAAGCGAAATTCACTCGCCGCCTTCTGTGCGTGCATGACCATCGTATCCGAGGCGACGTGATCGCCCAACCGCAGACCCGCAACGGCCGCATGAAAACTGACATAATCCTTTGGATGGGTGTAGAGGCGGTTCAGCTCCGGCAGCGCTGCCCGACCCAGTCCCTCGAAGGCCACCGCGATGAGCGGGTGCGGGGCGGCCGGGTGGACGGTCTCCTCTGCCAACATCATGGCACGCATTGCCACGAATTGTGGATCACGCGAAAGATAGAGTCCTCGCACGAGTGTGAGGAAGTGCCCCGTGTCATCGTGATACTCCGCTGGAACTTGAAGACGCACGAACGAGGGCGATTGGGCGTCGGCGATCTTGCGGGGCCCGGGGAACTGAGCATTGATTCGGTTTTGGATTTGCGTGGCCCGTGGGTAGGACGGCTCAGTCAGAACGAGTCGGATTCGGCGATCGCTGACCGCCCGCCCCCCGCCGACAATGATCCCTTCCAGCGGGTTTGACCTTGTGGCTGCGTCCTCTTGTGAAAAAGGGTTCTGGAATACGGGACCGGCGGCCTTCGCAAGCACCTGCCCCGTGATCGACACCGTCGAGGACACGGGACGGAAGACCTCTAAATCCGTTGTATATAAACGACCGCCCCGTAGCGACTTGGTCTGCGTGCCAGGTAGGGCAGCTACCGCCGCGTCGAATGGTGACCCTTTGACCGCCGCCGGAGGGATCTCGGCGCTGACCACAACGACGGCTGTGCTGATGTCATCGATCAACTGCTCTGGTGTGACCTGCTCTTCGCCGATGGCGCTGCCTGTGAGACGATGTTGTTTATACATGGCCTGAATGAGTCGATCACGCACCTGCCTGGGGCAATCACGTGAGCCATCCTTCCCCAACCCCACGACAAGCCCATATCCACGCACGCGCATCGGTCGCAGCCCATCGTAATAGGTGTAGGCACCGATGGTGTCGCGGTAGGCCGCCGAGTTGGCGACCGGACTCGCCGTCGGATCGACCCCGAACTCAAGCTGCGCCTTGTTCTCTGTTCCCCATATGCATGCACCCACACCACAACATGCCGCTGGAATGATGACGGCGCTTACATTGAATGGCACTATGCGCTTCATGATTGCTGCTGCTCCCCGCAAGAGCCAAACTGGAATGCACCGGACAAAGGGTGAGCCACTTTAGCGTGTACACACAAGACACTAGCTTCTGCCCCCACGAGTGTCAAGATAGGTTGCCCGATCCGCCTGGATCCATCCGAGCACACTGCGGAGGCTCAGTTCAGCGTCGCCGAGGGGCCATCAGGGCACCGGATCGCAGTGTTAGCCGAATCTTGCAGGTGCGGACATCAACACGTCCGCAATGGCCATCACCGCAAGTACCACGCTGACGATCCCGTTGATCGTGAAGAAGGCCAGGTTGACCCTCCGATAGTCCCCCGGGTGCACAAGGCTGTTCTCAATCGCCAGCAAAACGGCGACGATCCCCACACCAATGGCATACAACCAACCCATCTCCGCTGCGATGCCCAACGTAATCAACGCTGCGACGGTGACACCGTGTGAGCCTCGGGCGATCCAAAGGGCTTTGGCTGGACCCATCCGAGCCGGCAGGCTGTAAAGCCCGTCGCGGCGGTCCACGGCAATGTCCTGACACGCGTAGATGATGTCGAACCCGGCGATCCAGCACGCAACAGCCAGCATCAAGAGTATCGCCTCGAGTCCGGTCGAACTCGGATGAATCGCCACCCATGCAGCCACCGGCGACAGAGCGATGGCTGTCCCAAGGTAGTAATGGGACCACTTAGTCAACCGTTTCGTGAACGAGTACCCGCACAGAAACAGAAGCACCGGGCCAGACAGCACCACTGGCAGGGTGTTGTCATACCACACGTGAAATCCTAGGCAGCCGACCCCGAAGGTCACCACCGCGAGCACCAGCATCACCCATGCTGTCCACGAGCTAAGCCGACCTGCCGGCAACGGCCTCTGTGCCGTGCGCGGGTTGCGGGCGTCGATATCAAGATCGATGATCCGGTTGAAGGTCATGGCCACGCTCCGCGCCGACACCATGCAGATCACGATCAGCCCCAGTTGACCCCAATAAGGCCAACCGCGATTCTCGATGTGGCGTCCGGCGAGAAACGCCGCCACGAATGCAAACGGCAGGGCGAAGATGGAATGGGAGAACCGGACCATCTCACCCCAGATGCGCACGGCTCGAAACACGGGAGTCATCTGTCAAGAGCGCCTGTGGCTGTCGTCCGCGGAACCTCGCCTCGCCCAAACCATCGCGTGCTCAGCTCGTGCGGGATCTCCATCAGATCGAGGAGCTTGCCGACCACGAAATCCACAAGATCTGTGATGCTCTGCGGCCCCAGGTAAAGCCCGGGCGACGCCGGGCAGATGACCGCACCCGCTTCGCTAAGCCGTAGGGCGTTGCGCAGGTCGATCTGGCTCAATGGCATCTCCCGTGGCACGACGATCAAGCGTCGTGCCTCCTTCAGCGTAACCGCTGCAGTTCGAGTCAACAGGTTGTCCGCCAGACCGGACGCCATAGCGCCAAGGGTGTTGCTGCTGCAAGGACAGACAATCATCCCGTGTGTCCTGAAGCTTCCGCTGGCGATGACGGCGCCGAGGTCGCGATAGGCATGGATGGTCAGTCGATCGTTACTGTGACCAAGCAGTGTCTCAGCCGTGACACAATTGATATCCAGTTCATCGTGCAGGAGCTGCTCACCGTGGGGTGTGACAACCAAGTGGACGTCCACCTCCGCAGCGCACAGGCACCGAAGCAGCCGGTGTGCGTAAGCTGCTCCACTTGCCCCGGTGATCCCGACGACGATCCGTTTCGATGCGTTGTGCTCTGCCATCACGAACCCGAACCATAAGCTCGTGTCGCCGTCGACTCGCTCGAGCCTGCTATGAATGCCCGCCCGACTGTGTAGTGTGCCGCCTGCTGTGCCCAGATGGAATCGGCATGCTCGCCGAACAAGCGAGCGAAGGTCGTCTCGCTGTCGCTCAGCCGCCCTGCTTCTTTGTAGGCGACACCAAGGCGAAACAGAGCCTCGGGAACGGCATCACGCTTGGGAAAACGCCTCAGACATTGTTCCAGCCGTTCGATCCGGCTGGCGACGGGCTCAGTCGCCTTGCCGATCTCCAAGTCGATGTTGTCCTGGATTTGACAGTCTGGGTACGCGTCTTTGAGCGTTTCGAGGCTCTCGATGTACCGGTCCTGCCTGGGATCCAAGTCCAGCATTCCAAAACCGGGGCCGCTCGCCGGGCGACGGGCGCCGTGGATCGGTTCAAAGCCGTACAAGGGATCCCGGTTGGCTACCAGCAGATCCCGCAGGCGGTACGTCTCCAACAAGACACGCTCGCGGGAGATGCCTAGGGTCGACTCCGGTGAATTGCGCTCCAGCACGCCGGTTAAGGTGGCACCCGTCACGGGGGTGGGTTTACTCGCTTCAGCCGCGGTTTCCAGGCGGCGACGCACGGTCTCGAGCTCATCGATCGCCCGCTCGGCCAGCCCTTCGCGGGCATCAAGTTGGGCAAGTCTGAGCAACGCCACGGCCCCCACCAAGGTATTCGGACGATTCTCCGCGATCTTCCGCCAGGCCGATCGCGACGCCCGGCTGGGGAAGTCATCGTAAAACCGGATCCACTTTGTGCGCCGAAATTCACCGGCATCGATCTTGCTGTCTAACGCTCGGGCCTTAATGAACAGGGCGTTCACGGCATACCGGCTATCCGGAAAGTACTTGACGAACCAATCGCAGCGTTGGGCCAACTCCGATTGATAGCGGGTCATCGTGGTCTGGTAGGGACCGATGTCGGTCCCCAATTCATAGAGCCATCGAATCTCTTCGACCTCCCGCACGGCGGCCATACTGCGGCGCGGGGGCGGTTGGCGCCGCCACGCCTCAAAGACAGCCTGGTCCAGGTCGTGCGACACGGCCCGGTCGGTGAAGTCCCCCTCGGCCCCGACTTCCAGCACCCGATAGTAGAGCTCATCGCGCCCCACATGAAACTCAAACAGAGCAACCGGCAGCCCGAACATGATTGCCAACAGCGGCGTAATCGCTCCGGGCCGATAGTCCACCAACCTCGCGATCGCCAGAACTGTTGCGAAGACCGCCGCTGCAGCCACAATCGCCAAAACCGATGGTGCTACGAACTTGATCCGATCCACCGGGTCGATCTCTCCAGCCATGAGGTCTGTCGTTCCGTACCACACCAGAATCAGGTAGACGGCTGCCGGGACAAGCCCTAGAAGAGCTGACATAAAACGAAACCGAATGCGAAAGGGACGCACTGACGCCAGGATACACGAAACAAGAAGCGTGATCGCAAGCCACGGCATCACCGCCAAGAACCCGACAACGGCGATGAACGGAAGACAGGACCAGAACCGGTAAAGCATGGAGACCAGGATCGGGATCGAGATCAACGCAGCCAAGAGCAGACCCAAGATCGGAATCTGCATAGGGACGTCTTGCACACTGACTGGCCCCAAGAGCAACGACCCAAGCGATACCCCGGTATGGCCCGAGGCCCCGACGGACGCGAGGGCACCCCAGAGCTCGTCCCAATAACCCTCCTGGGCAGGGGCAAAACGCACTCCGCCGCGCATCCAGTAAGCGAAGCCGCCAACCCCGGCGAACAGCAACACGTTGATCGCCAAGAGCACGATGGCTCGGATGCGGTATTTCGAGCCCGACCGCGACCACACGTCCTTCACCTCCATCGACGCAACGTACTGGGCGTCGTTCTCAAGGTGTTGGAGTGTTGCGGTTTCGCTACGTGGAGTGATATAAGCCATCTTCAGCCCCGCACGGCGATGTACACGGTTACGATCCCCATCGTCAGGGGCGTCGATGTCACCCCCCCGAACCCCACGCGGCGGAGTCTCGTGCACATCTCCTCCGGCTCCACGAACGATACCACCGAACGTGGGAGATAGCGATAGGCGCCCATGCGATCCCCACTGACCAGCGTCGCTCCTATCGGCATCAGCCGGGTGGCGTAGAGCTCGTACAGGTACCTCGCCACGCGGTTGCCCGGCCGGCTGAATTCGAGGATCACTGCCCGGCCCCGTGAACGAAGAACTCGGAGCATCTCCCCCAACCCCGCGTCGAGGTCGTCAAAATTGCGAACACCAAACGCGCACGAAGTGATGGAGAAAGACCCGGGCGGAAACGGAAGTCGAAGCGCGTCAGCCTCACACCAGAAAGCCCTCCGTTCCTCTACTCTCCTGTGATGCGGGGGGCGCGGTCGCGAAGCCAGCAATAGCATCTCATGGGCGAAGTCGCACCCGACGACTCTTCCAGCCCCGGCTGACGCGAACGCTCGTGCAAAGTCCCCCGTGCCGCAGGCAATATCGAGGACGGTGTCATCTGGACTGACGTCAGCCAGCTCAGCCGCCCGTAAGCGCCACACCGCGTCACGTCCAAGGCTAAACAACGAGTTCACCAGTTCGTACCGCGCGGCGATCCTATTGAACATGCGTCGTACGCGGGTTGACTTGTCAGACACCTCGTGTGGCGCCTCAAGAAGCTGGCGGGTCCAGGTTGGCCTTTGTCGCATCATATGCGGAGTCCACGAAGGCTTTCCAAAATCGCGCTCGCGCCGTGCACGCGATTCGCTCGCCCAGCATGCGAAACACCCCTGCGTCCGCTTCCTGCAAACCCCGCGGCGGTGGTGCTCGCATCACCCGAGATGCTTGCGGCTTCCGGATCTTCGCAACCAGCCTCGAACACGCTGGTCGGCTGTGTGCTACTTCGGCCTCGCGAGCCGGTTAGCCACATCGTCCCAGTTCACGACGTTCCACCGGGCTGCGATGTAGTCGGGACGGCGTTGTCGTAGTTAAGGGTATCAGGCGTGTTCCCAGACGCCAGCAGGACGGTCGAGACCGCGAGCCCGAGGATTGGATGGAAACCATTGGTGACCGGGCTGTCCTGATTCCGACAGTCCGGGACCACGGGCTTCGCGGGCTCCCCCACGCAGAGCCAGGCCCAACCGCTGCCGAACCTCCCGGCGGCCGCGGCTGGGAACTTCACCTTGAAGTCGTCGAAGCTGCCAAACGCCGAGCTGATGGCGCTCGCGAGTTTGCCATCCGGCGTGTCTCCGCCGTTCGGAACCATATTGTTCCAGAATATGGCGTGGTTCAGATGGCCCCCGCCGGTGTCTCTGTCCGCCTCCCGCACACTGTCGCGCAGGAAAGTCAGATCGCGTATGGAGGTTCTCGATGCTCGTCTTTTGAAGCCGTGGGTGATTCGCCAGAACCTCGTTCAGCTTGCTGGCATATGCCGCGTCGTGGTTGCCGTGGTGGATTTCCCCATCCTGGTATTGATGTGCGGTTCCACGGCACAAGACGCGCACGGTAAGGCTGGCAGCTCGCGGGCCATCAGCACTTTCGCTGAAAAACCAACATTTAGAGTTTATTTTCGGCCCAGTTGGGGGAAGGTCTTGTACTAACCTCGACCGGTCACGTCAGTGCGTAAACCACGCCCGTGCAAGACTGCTCGCGCGGTGTGCCAGGGGTAACAACCGACCACTATGGTCGACCCGGCCGGATAGGCTCGCGCCCGCCATTGTCGTTATCATTGTCCGATGGCGAGATAACCGTGACGGTTAGGGTGCTTGTCTCGCTCTCCCGACCACCGGCGCTTAATCCGACGCAAATGAAGGTTAGGTCGCCGGGCTCAGCGGGGGTGAATGTGGCAACACCCTCAGACGCGAAGGTCAGCTCGACGGGTGCCCCGCCCACTTGCTCCATAGTCCGTGTCTCGGTGACGGTCTCGCCAACGCTCCGGCACACGATGGTCGCCTGTTCGCCGACGACGGGGGGATCCGGATCCACGGATAACGAAACAGCTACGTCACCGGCCTCCACGATCGTGATATCACATGCCGCAGTGACTTGATACAGGCCATCTGCAGCGGTCAACTGAATGGTGGCTTGGCCGAATTCCTTGGCCAGGAAGGAAGTGACAGGAGCGTCCGACGGGTCAAATTCGCCTGCTTCGGATGGGAATACGTCCCATTTGTAGGTCGGGATGGCACCGGGGTTCTGCTCGTTGGCCTCAAGCGTCGCCGACTCGCCAATCTCGAGTTCGCTGGGACAAGACGGAGCCACCGAAATCCGTGCGCAACCGAAGATCGGTAGCACCCACCACGCGGCAAGTAAGACCTGAAAAGACCATCTCATATCCACATTTCCGCAGGCGTCAGGCCAATTCAAAAAGACCGCCACTGCGGGGCGACCCTCGCCGAACCGTGTTGGCCGAGGGCTGCACGCCCGTTGACGCCATTGTATCTGAGAAGACACTCCGACAAAACAACTGATCGACGGCCGCAGGCAACGACCGCATAGCGCGACCGAGGAGGGAGCGGGGCGGCCCAGATCCTAGGATCGACGCTGTGGCGCTCGGTGAGGATGGCTATACACCCGCACTCTGCTACCCTTGTACGGGGACCGGCGCGGAGGTCGTGTTGTCAGGTTCCATTCTGCGTCATCCGCTGACCCCGGTGGGCGAAGTGTCGAATGCGTAATCGCCGGACAGGATGGGTTTACCTCGCACCGATTCTCGTGGCTACAGCCTGCTTGGTCACTCAGCTTACCGTCCTATTTGAGCAACGCTTCGGCGACCCCACGTTCTATGCGCCGATCGTTGATGCTGGTGACTACCAAGCGGCCGCCCTGCGCTTCACCGCTGGAGGTCGGTTGATTGATGATGCGTTCTGGCAGCCGCCGATGTTCCCCTTCCTACTCGGGTGTCTCTATTACGTGTTCGGCGAGAGCATCCTGCTCGCCAAGCTTCTGATGGCTTGCGCGGGCGCTGGTAGTGGGCTGCTGGTTTGGTGGATCGGTTGTCGAGTCTTCTCACCTCGGGTCGGTCTTGTAGCGGGTCTGATGCTGTCGGCGTACGGCCCGTTCCTTTTCTTCAACACCCAGTTGCTCCCAGCGGGACTGGCGGTTTTCTTGAATCTCGTTGCCCTGGCGTTGTGGCTGCGGTGCGTTGATCAGCCCGGTTGGCATCGGTGGCTGCTATTTGGCCTCGCCGTGGGGGCAGCCACGACCACCGTCCCCAATTCCGGTGTCATGTTGGTAATCGCGATCTTTGCACTGACTGTGACAATGATTCGTCGCAAAACATGGCGGCGTTCGCTCGTAGCCTGTCTGTTGGCGGTAGCAGGCACGGCCATTCCCGTCGGCTTGGTTACCATCCGCAACTACGTGGTCTCCCGCGAGTTCGTCGCCATCTCCACAAACGGTGGGATCAACTTCTACATCGGCAACAACCCCGAAAGCGATCGAACAGTCGCGATCCGCCCCGGGGCAGAGTGGATGCGCCTGGCGCGGCAGAGCTACGGGGACACCATGCCAACACGAGCAGAGCAGAGTATCTACTTCCTGAGACGTGGGCTCGCGTACGCGATCGATAAGCCGTTCGACTTTGCAGCCGGGCTCGGGGAAAAGGCCCTCCGCGTCGTCAACGCACGAGAGATCCCGCGCAATGTCGACCCCTACGTCTACCGCGACTTCTCCTGGCTGCTTGCGATCCTGATGTGGAAGGCAGGACCATTCGCATTTCCCTTCGGTCTGCTTGCGCCGTTGGGTGTGTTGGGTGTTGTGGTCAGCCTGCGTACATCCTCACAAGAACAGCCCCAACGGATAGGTCGGTTCGGTCTACTCGCATACGTTACCCTGTACACTGCGTCCATCATCATCTTCTTCGTGAGCGGGCGATATCGTCTTCCAGTCGCCGTTGCGTTGCTCCTGTTCGCGGCAGCCGGGTTGGACTGGATGTGGAGGCAGCATCGCCGGAAGAATCGACCGCCCGGCAAAGAAAATGACCCGACCAACCATCAGCAGACAAGTCGTGCTGCGGTGGTGGCTTTTCTCGCCGCGGCCGTTCTGGTCAATCTGCCAATCCGCGTTCCGACCGACACAGTGAACTTCCGGGCGGAGTTGCTCACCGCAGTAGGCCACACGTACGCGCAGCGTGGGGAGTTGGGTCGCGCAGAAGACTATCTGCGCCATGCCCTTCGGCTCGATCCACTCAATGCACAGGCTGTCTGCCGCCTCGCCACGGTGCTGGGCCAGCGAGGCGCATTTGGGGAAGCCGAGAGGCTCCTCCACACCGTCATCGATGTCGACCAGGGCCCGGCCGAGATCCACGAAGTCCTGGCCGCTCTCATGCACCATCAGGACCGCCTCCCGGAAGCAGAAGCCGCCTATCGAGATGCTCTCGTTGTCGACCCCACATCCCCGAAGGCTCACGCCGGTTTGGCGGAGGTGCTGGCCGAGACGGGCAACGTGGAAGAGGCGGTTTACCATTATCGGGAGGCGTGCCGATTCACAAGCGAGTCGGGCGAGATTCTCATCCACTTAGCTAACCTGTTGATCCAACTAGGGGATTATGCGGAAGCCATCGAGTACTACCGCCAGGCATTGTGGAAGATCGAACCCGACCCGGCCACACTGAACTCGATCGCATGGCTCTTAGCCACGTGCCCCGTAGTCGAGTTACGCGATTGTGACCGGGCGATCGAGCTGGCGGAACATCTTTGTTATTTGACCGAATACAGACAGCCTGTGGCGTTAGACACACTCGCAGCCGCGTATGCGGAATGCGGTCGATTGAGCGAAGCCGTCGCCTGGGTGCAACGTGCGATCGAGATTGCCCAATCCCAAGGTGACCACGCCGCGGCTGCTTCGTTCCGCCAGCGCCAGCACATCTACGAGGAACGGCTACGAATCCGTCACGAGCGCGAATCACCATCTTCAACGCAGCCTTGACCGCGACATCCTCGGCCTTATGGTCCTCGCAGCCGCGGGCAATAGATGCGCTACACATCCGACTTGTTTTGCAGCAACCCGGCCTCCTCTGTCGATAATCCTCTCGCGCTTTTAATGTAGGAGACTGCCCATGCGAGCCTGCATCTACATCATCACTGTTCCGCTGCTGTTGATCGCCATCCCAAGTTGTGGCACCCGTCCCCCCGGCGGAGGAGACGACAACACCTGTGACCTGGCTGCCCCACAGTGTCGCGAAGGTCTGGTTTGCGAGGCGACGGCAGAGGGCATCGCCCGGTGCTTTCTCGCGTTGACCATCCGAGGCGTCGTCCTCGACGCGACCAGCGACGACCCCGTTATTGGTTCGTTAATCCAGGCCGTGGATGTAAATGGTGCCGCGGTCGGGACATCAGCCGCGTCCGGCGAGGATGGCAGCTTCATGCTGACAGTCCCCGCCGTGCGAGACGTGGATGGTGTCCCTGTGGAAGGTACGTATACACTGCGGGCTCAAGCAGCCACTTATCAAGCATTCCCGAGCGCAATCCGTCCAGCCCTGCCGCTCGATGCCGCAACGGCAGCACTGGAGGACAACGGTTGGGTGATTGACAATGCCTTGACAACTGTCAGCCTGCTTCCGCTTCCTGGAGACACTTCGAATCTGGGATCGATTTCAGGGCAAATTCTGGCGGAGCGGAACTCCGGGATCCTCGTCGTTGCCGAAGACCAGGGGAGCGGCTATATCGGTTTCAGCGACGCCGACGGTCTCTACACCATCTTCAACATCCCGCCGGGCAGCTACACAGTTCGTGGCTACGCCGCGGGAGTACAGCTTAGCGCTGCAGTCGCGACGTTGGAGAGCGGTGAGAACCAGATGGGGGTGGATCTCACCGGGTCCGAAAAGTCGCTGAGCAGGGTCTCCGGCAATGTGCAGATTGTAAACGCACCCGGCGGAGCCGTGACCAGCGTGGTGTTGGCCGTTGAAAGCACATTCGTCGAAGCGGCAGGGCGCGGGACGGTGCCGCCGGGTCTGCGGGTTGGCAACGTCTTGACGGACTTCGCTATCGAAGATGTGCCGGACGGGACTTATGTCGTACTTGCAGCATTTGAGAACGATAGGCTCGTGCGCGATCCGGATCAGACCATTGGGGGGACGCAGATCGTACGCATTGAGGTCCCCGACCCGACAACCGGGAACGTCGTCGAATTGAGCGAAGGCTTCAAAGTGACAGGTGCTCTCGCGGTGATTGCACCTGGTCCCGACGGACCGGAAGAAGTACTCATGCCGACCCCAGCCTTTGAATGGCAAGATGACTCGAGCGAAGATGGGTACGAGATCCGAGTGTTTGATGCGTTCGGCGAGGAAGTGTGGAGCGACGAGATCGGTCCGGTGTCCGGTTCCGCCACGGTGACGTTAGTCTACGCGGGTCCGCCCTTGGAAGTTGGGATGTTCTACCAGTTCCGAGCGACCTCCTTTAGGGAGAAGCTCGACGACCGCACGGCGATCAGCAGCACCGAAGACCTGGCCGGTGTCTTCCAATATCTTGTCGGTCCGTGACCACTCCCTCCGGACCGTTCATGGACAGGCTGCAATTAGGACGCGCTGGAAACAGGTTTGCCTGCACATAGTAAGTTAACCGGAACACGGTTGCCAAAAAGCACGTGTTGCGTGAGTATGGCAAGCACATGAATCGCGTGATAGGTGTGTGAGCGCGCTGAGTTTATGGCTGTCCTGTGGGGTGGGTACTTCGACCATCGGAAAGATAGGCGATTCCTGTAGTGTAGAATTCCGCGTGCGATATGCGGAATGCGACGCGATGGGATATTTGCATCATGCCAAATACTGGGAGTACTTCGAGCACGCCCGAACGGAGCTCTTGCGGCATAACGGCTTTCGATACCGCGATCTTGAAACGGAAGGTGTTTTCTTCGTCGTCTACAAAGCTGCGTGCACGTACATCCTCCCCGTGCGTTATGACGATCTCGTGACCGTCACCGTAACCGTCGATCGAATCACCCGCACGCGAGTGGATCACAGCTACGTCGTGATCCATGATGAAAAGCGGGCTTGCGAGGCCTCCACCACATTGGCTTGCGTGGGCAGCCATGGACGACCTCGACTCATGCCGGACGCTCTGTGGACAGGGCGCTAAGTGTCATAACCATTGCATCGAGGCTTGGGATGCTCGAGCAAATGGGTAGCTCGCTGCGCGCTGGTCATGTGCCGGTCGCAAGTCTCAAACGTGATGTGAATCGCCCAAAGTGGGGTCGGTCCTCTGCTACTCGTCGAGGCGGACAACTACGCGCTCGCACAATTCTGCCAGGCTTGCGAGACCGGCCTCGCAGTCACTTAGAACCTGTTGCTCGGCCCGTTTTTCGAGTTCGGCTGCCTGTTCCGTAATGACCGGATAGCCGTAACCGCCACCAGTACCTTTGAGTTGATGGGCAGCTACGCGAAGGGCTTCAAAGTCACCGTCGCCAATCGCCTTCTCCATCGCTTGTAGGCGTTCGCTTAACCCGTCCACAAATTCAACCACGAGGTCCTTGAAGGAAGGGTCGTTCTTGATGAGATCCGACCCAATCAGGTCGTTGGGACTCTCGTTTTCAGTGGTCACGGAATGTCTCTCCTATGGCACCAAAAGGGACGGTTGTTGCCCTTCGAGTCATCGACGGCGTTGCCACAAGGGTTTCGTTAGGCGGCAGCGGGGGGCCAAGCGGCCACGATCCGAACCGTTCGACTGGCGATCCACGGTTGTCCGATAACACTCCACGGAGAAGCACGGATAGGCTGGGGAGACACTGGGAGCGCCCTCGGATACTCGGCCTGCATGAGCGGGCATCCCGCTGGAAACCAAGTCTGTCGTGGCTCGGTTCGGTCTTTCGGCCTGATTGCGTTCTCGGAGGCAGGCCGTCTTGGTCACCGTATAATCGCTCGGGCCCGGCATGATCTGACTCCATGTGGATGTATCTCAACACTACCGTCAAGGTCGTCTTGCCCCCCTTGGCGTATGCACTCGTAGACTTCGGTCAGATGCCCTCCGCGGGGCGACGAGAGCTTAAGTTCGATTCGCCGACGGGCTACCGACGGAGGTCACGAACCGGTAGGATCCCGTCTCTAGTTGTATCTCGAAGAGTATCGTTCATGTGGGCTTGACAGCGACAGACGAAACGCCCCTTCAACGCGGAGGTCTTTGGCCTATGACGCCCGCCGTTCCCAGGCACGGGGATGCACCGGACCTCTCCGGCGGGTCCGATCCCTCGTTCTCGTTGCCGTTGGCCCTTTGCACGATCGCCCGACGGGCCGGCTATGACATCGAATCCGATCACCTCCTCGCTGCTCTCGGGTTGTCGTGGACGGCATTGGCTGTGCCGTCGGAGCCCGACCTTGCACGTTGGCTGATGTACGCCCGCGATGCGTTCGCGGTTGAGGCGACCCGGTTGTTCGGGATAACCTTGCGGCCGCTGCATCCGCCCGAAGCTGCACGCGGGCTGAGCGATGCAGCCGAGTTCGTCCAACATTTCGACGCCAGCTATCGCCCGCTGATCCTCCGAGCCCTCGAAAACAACCAACCCGTACTGGCCTGGCGTGGCTGGTCCGGCTCACACCCCACCGGGATGACTGACCTGATGTGGGGGATCGTCGAGAGGTCCAGCAAGAAGGGGGTCGGCTTCGAGGGGACGCTCTTTCCGGCGACGATCGACCGCTTCGCTGAGAACGCGACATTATGCCGACCTCCTGTCCAAGTGTACGTTGTGGAAACCGTCACCCCGACACAACCGGATCGAGATGAGCTGCTCGACATGGCTCTCTCCCACGTCGGTCTCGTGCTGGACAATAAGCTCCAAGAACGCTTCGGCGTCCTGACCGGACCGCAAGCTTACGACGCATGGGTTCAGCGGCTATCCGAAGCGCAGGAGGAGGAAAGCGATCCCGCGCGCGTTGTGCGGGAACATCGACATCTTGCCCTGTCGCTGATGGCCGCCCACGAATCGGGCGTTCGCTTCTTGCGGTCGTACGTCGGTGGGGCGCAGCGTAAGAATCGTGCCATCGGCGAGGCGTTGATCCCGTTGTGCGAAAGCGTCATTTCTTGCCTTCAAGCGTCAGAAACTGCGGCCGCCTCCCCGGAGACACTCGCGACCGCAGAAAACCGACAAAAGATCAGCGAGCCCCTTGCCCGCGCCCGTGACACCACGGTCGGAATGCTGTCGACGCTTCGGTAGCATTGGTCACTGACCCATCTGTTGTGTGCCGTGTCTTGCCGCAACTTACTCCGACTTGTGCGTCGATGACCCAGCGTACTGGGTCCATGCCCGACGTGTCGAGGCTGAGGGAAGGATTGGAGGTCGGTTGGATCCGTCCCTCGCTCCTTTCCCGGGTAGGTGATATGCAAAAGCCGACGCGGCCGACACGGTTTATTTGGATGGCTCTGCATGGCTGCGCTCCGCTTGTTCATGCCACGCGTCCGTGCGGGCCAAGGTGTAACGCCACTTCTTGTGGGTGGCGACCAATGCAGGGTCCGCTGTGCGGACCGGCAGCACAGCGACGAAGCGGCCCGAAACGTGGGTTCGATTGGGTTCGTTTTTTGGGCGGACCCGCATTTTTGATAGCGCCAGGCACGATTTTTGGGTTCGTTTTGTATACTTTTTGGTTCTCCTCCAGATTAGTTACCAGCAAGCTTCCCCGGGAACGCCT
>CAYOQG010000057.1:0-21889 GCA_964405925.1 uncultured Phycisphaeraceae bacterium
CAAACCGTAGCTTACCGAAAACGCCCGAGTGTCTCACTTGCTATGAAACGCTACAGTCCTCTCCGGTTTACTTCCACCGCGCTCGTTGGCCCCGTGCTGCGCCCAGGTTGCATTCCGTCAAGCGTGCCGTGGCAATCCCAACGAGTATCGTCAGCCACACACGTGCGAGAGACAAACCCGAACCATACTGTGTGGGAGTACCGAGAGATTCTGTCCGCATCATCATCTCTTCTCGTTGCCACTTTCGGCTCGACGGGGATGTGCAAACCACCGGGCTAAACCGTGCCCTATCGCAGGTATCCTTCCAGGCGCTTTGCGATTAGGCGTCCGCAGTCGTCAAACGTCTTGGGGTCTATGCTCTGGAAATCGCCGTGATGATTGTTCTGATAATCGACGATCACCCATTCGCCCTGGCGATTGCAGATGACGAAATGCACCGCCCAGGCGTGCCCCGTGCGCGGATGCATGATGTAGTCGGCCAGAAGCGCGTAGTCCGCCTCAGGCGGATTCCGCTTTACATGATCTTGAAACGAGCGTGCCAATGTCCAAAGAAGTTTCTGCTCGTCTCGCGCCGGCTCAATCTTCACGCGCAGCGGAGAGTCCACGGCGCCAGCCTCACACAGCTTCTTCTCGCTCAACAGCTTCGCCAGATGAGCGGCGTCCTTCTTCCCTACCTCAGTGTCGGCAAGCCGAACGGGGAAGATCGCCACTTTTGCATTCCGCCCGGCCTTCTTCATGACCGCCTGGCGCTGCTCCATGGCCGCCCACTCCGCCTTGTCAGGTCCTGGCGACTTCGCGGCAAGCATCCGAGCGATTCTTCCCTCGCCGCTGTCGTCCCGGGCTGACTCGGGTATGCCCAACTGCTTCCGCACGCGTTCCGCCAGGAGTACACAGCAAGTCATTGGACAGTCCGGCTTGGCCCGCTTGAAATCTGGATCGTCCGGTGTCTGGAGATCCGCCAACACGCTCTGGCCGGCCCGGTCCACGATGACGCCGCGGATCTCTTTGACCCCCATCGCTCGCGTGCCAACGAACCGGGCATAGAGTGCGTACTCGGTCTTGATAGGGTTCTTGCGGACGAACTCGCCGAACAGGTCCGCGGCCTGGTCGAACTCGGCTTCCTGCGGCAGGCGGAAAACGGTGTCGGTTATTTCGAGGTTCGTCATTCCTGCCTGCTCCAGCAGCAGCGCCAGCACCTCCGCGGCCTCTTTCAGCGCGCTGTCACCGATTACTGCGGGAAAGACCGTCATTGAAGCCTGCGTTCCTTCCGCCTGCATGGCTTTGAGCCGCTTCTGCTGTTCGGGCGATACCTGTTTGTTGCCTCCGCTCGCTTGACACGCCGCTACAAACGCGTGCACCGCCACCGCTACCGTCAATGCCGCCAACGGCATTCGAATGAACCCGAGATCTCTCATGACTTTCTCCTTCAAAACGTGGTCCACGAATCCTAAAAGTAAGTGTTCACTTACATTTACGACAAAAAAGAGCTTCATTTGCTTTGGCCATCAAGCATCATCCGGCCGGCCTCACGGAATATCTTCTTTCGCTGCCGAGCCGTAAGTAGTCCCAACTCACGGCCAATGTTGGCCACATTGCCCAGGCCAACGATAGCCCACGCGGAAACTGCCTCGTCAGGTGATTTGCTCGTTCGGGCTCCGTTACGATGGGCGGCGACCTGCCCGCGGATGAAGCGGTGAAATCGCCCGTACATCTTACGTAGCGCCTCGCGAATCTCCGGCTCGTCGATCTCGCTCAGCCCAGCGAAGATGATCCGGTGCAGGCCCGATTCGCCGTAGTGCTCTGCCTCATGCTTCAGTAGTCGCGTTGCGGCGTCAGCGTCGTCGTCGGTCTCGCTGAGAACCTGTCGCCAAGTGCCGGCAGCCTGTTCGTAGACGTAGTCGATAGAGGCGATAAACATGGTCTTCTTATCGGACCAGAGGCGATAGAGGATGTTCTCGCGAACCTGACACCGCAGTGCCAGCTCGGCCGTGGTCGCTCGGCGGTAGCCAAGCTCGGCAAACGCCCGCGCAACGATCGGCAACAGTTCCTTGCGCTTCTCGTCGATCTGGCTGACTCTGGGCATTCGGAGGCTCGCGAAGATCCTCTATTTGTAAGCGTATACTTACACTATCGCCTGCAACCAGACTGCTGTCAAACGTTTTTTCTAAAAAAAACTACGGCGGCAAAGTTCGCTTGAGCAAAAGTGCTTCGAGGTGGCGGAGATACGCTTCCGGATTGCGACGGAAGCGCTGACGCAGCGCGCGAGTGTGGCGGCGTCGCTCCAAGCTGGCACGTAACGCCTGCCAGCTCTCAGGGTTGGCGGGTGCGAGTTCGCGCCCTTGAAAACTGCGGTTGCGCGTGCCCAAACCGGCCACGATGCGGACGGATCCACGCAGCACCAGACTCGGCGAAGCCGCTTTGCGGCCGGTGCAACGTCGCTCATGGAAGCGGGTCGAGCCAAACAGCTGTTCCAGATCATTGTTTGTCCGCGGCAGATCGGGAACGTCATAGCAGTGGAACAACCCCGGCCAATAACTCTCGGTGACTTTCAGAAAATGTTCTATGGCGGTCTTCAGCTGACGGGCCTTCTTCGTCTTGCGACGCATCTCGCGCAGGAACACTCGATACCGCCGGCGAACCGCTGGACCGCGGCGCCGCTTGAGATTGTCAAGAATGCCCGCGGCCCGATGGACAAAACCGAAGCTGATTCGCACCGACGGCCATAACGACGCGGTGTCAGACAGCCCGTGATCGACGATGTCTTTCAGCTTCTGTAGCTCCTGGCATAATCCCCCTTTTTGCGAACACGGCTCAGGCTCGCGGTGATAGCGGAGAGTCGGCCATGTAACTTCAGCCCACTGGCTTGCAGCGGTGGCCGACCGTCGTCGGTGATGGCCGAACGCACCGCGGAGCAGTAGCCCCGGATGGCATCGGCCTCTCGGTCGCCTCTGCCTTCCACCTGTCGCTCAATTGGGCGGATACCGCGAACGCGCTTCTTGAGTTCCTTCTTGGCGTGACGATCCGCTTCGTAGATGGGCTTTGCCGCTTCGCGAAGGTAATGAAAATGACACAACTGATGGGCCACACGCGGCAGAGCACTGGCTACCGCCTTACGAATGGAACGCTGGCCATCAGAAATCGCCCCAACGATGGGCACGGGCAGGTTCCGCTTCACCTCTCGGATCAGACCAGCCAAGTCGCGCTCCGTGCTGGAGAGTAGACTCCGGGCCAACAGTACCTCGCCGGAGAGGCAATCACGCAGTACCCATAGAACTTCATGCCCGACATCGGGCTGCAGCCCGTCCACAGCCAGAACCACCCGGCCCTGTTTCTTGGTAATGGTCTGTAGGCGACGGCTGTCAGAAAGACGAACCGAGACCAGTTCATCGTAACGGTCCAGAAGATTCGTGACGGTACGTTCGCAGATACGCAAGCCCCGGGCGACAAGTTCCTGGTGAATCTCCGGAACGCTGCGATGCTGCTGATACCGCAGTGCGCCAATCAGAGCGATGACGTCCAGGCCAAATTCGTGCTGTGGCAGGGCCATCCGGCCTTCCGCTTCCGGGCGGAAGGGCTTCTGGTAACGCAAACACGAAGGGTTCCGACAACGCCGCACGTGCAGGTGGATTTGACACACGCCCTTCAGCGTGCTGACCGTTCGGTGGCTCACGTAGGCCGACCACATGGTCCTGCGACAAACGGGACAGTGGGTCCGACGGGTGTGGAGCGTCTTCTCCCTTGACGCCTTCCGACGAGTGGTTGTTCTGGCCATCCTTGGCCCTCCCAGCTGGATCCTCGTCTGTCTATGTCGGTTGACTCCCCGCAAAACCTCAAGTCAACTTTGCCGCCGTAGAAAAAAACAGAAATTTGCGAGAGTCGGGGCGGAAGCGCGACGGATGCTATGCCCGCCCGTGGCGGGCCGGCTCAAGCCCACGAGGCCACGCCCGCCCGCCTTGGCACCGTCGTGACGGGGTCCACAGGCGGAGTCACGGGCTCGTGGGTTGCCGAACACCTATGTTCAAACTCGCCATCCCGCCGCCTGACAGTCTTTCAACACAACATGACAACCCCTCGCCGGGTCCGCCCTACCACGTTTGACAAACCCTACATAAAGCGGAATGGGGAATGGTGATGACCGATAAGTGAATGGCGAATGTCGAATAGCGAATAGCGAAGGGAGGAAAGGAAGACGGGGAACTGGGAGCGGTGAAGGATGAATGATTGGGGATTGGGGATTGGGGATTGGGGATTGTGAAGTGGGGATTAAACGTGGTCCGGGGTGGCCGATCTCCAATCGTTAATCGTCAATCCCCAATCGTCAATTGTCAGGTGGCTAGCAGCTCTTGGAGCTTGGCTTCGGATTCGGTTTTGACCTTGTCGTGGAGGCTGTGGCCGTGGGAGTCCATGGTGACCACGCAGGGGAAGTCCTCGACGCGAATCTGCCAGAACGCCTCGGGCACGCCGAAGTCGAGCTTGTAGACGTTGACGACCTCCTTGCAGCATTCGGCGATTAGCGGAGCGGCGCCGCCGATGGCATGTAAATAGACAGCGCCGTGATCTTGACACCCCTTCAATGTCTTGTCGCGCATGCCGCCCTTGCCGATGACCGCACGAACACCGAAGTATCCGATTACGTCCGCCTGGTAGGGCTCCTCGCGGATGCTGGTGGTCGGACCGGCAGCGACGAACTCATACTTGCCGTCGTTGCGTTTCTTGACCACCGGGCCGCAGTGGTAAATCACCCCACCATTAAGCCCCTTCTTGAGAACGTCGTAGACTTCCCGTTCTCCCTCGGGGCAAGTGCCTTTGACGAAGTTCTCGATCATGTACTTATGGGCTGCATCGCGGGCGGTGAAGATGATCCCGCTCAAGAGCACCTGATCGCCGACTTTCAACGATCGGATTTCCTTTTCGCCGATGGGGACTGTCAACTTCGTTGCCATTCGTATATCTCCGTATGCGTGGGCAGTCGCGATTGATGGGCGGCGCCCCCGCTACCCTTTGTCAACTTTAATTGGTGGGCGGAGCCCACCCCAGCAGTCCGTTGAAAAACGTAGCGCCGTCCCTCGTGGGCGGCGTTGAACTCGCTTTTTTCGTCACCCACAAGGGGTGACGCTACACCGGGAAATACGGTCGGGTCCTTATCAACAGGGCGCTAACCTCCGGCGTCGAATGCGGTCGGCGACTCTACGGTGCCTGTATGTCTACCTTACCGTTCTTAATGGTCATGAGCTTTCGCCGATCGGCCCAGCACATGTAGGCTACCGAGACAAAAAACGACGCGGGGACGCGGTGCAACTGGGCCATCTTTACGCCCAGGACCGTGGTCTTTCCGCCAAAGCCCATCGGTCCGATGCCGAACTGGTTGATCTCGCGGTGGAGCCGCTTCTCCATCTCGTCCAGCTCGGGATCGGGATTGGCGTCGCCCAGCGGCCTGAACAACTGCTCTTTGGCTTTGACCATGCTCGATCCCCGGTCGCCGCCGATGCCAACACCGAGTATCCCCGGTGCACATCCCAACCCCTGAGCCTTGCAGGCTGCGTCGAGCACAGCCTTGCGAACACCCTTCAGATCGCGGGAGGCGGGAAACTCCGGAGAAGGGACACTGTACTGACACCCACAATTCTCCGAACCACCGCCCTTGAGCATCAGACCGACCTTGAGATAATCCTGCTCCCACTCGTCGAAGTGGACGGTGGGAAAATCGACACCGGTGTTGTCACCGCTGTTTTTGCCGGAGAGTGCTTGGACGGCGTTCGGTCGCAAGAAGGCCCGCTCGGTGGCGATGCGCACGGAAGCTTGGATCTGCTCGCGAATCTGCCGTTGCGACACCCCGACCGGAGACCACACGTGGAAGATGGGTGTTCCGGTGTCCTGGCAGATGGGACGATCGGTCTTCCGCGCCAGGTCGATGTTCTCAAGGATCGTGGTCAGTGCTCCGTGAGCGGCGGACCCTTTCTGTTCCTGCTTACACGCCTCCCGCAACGCATTTTCCACGTCGGGCGAAAGGTCCGTCGACGTCGATTTCACCAGTTCGACAAGATGCTCCGTGATGCCCAGCATATGCATACCTCGTGTTAAGTATGGCGACCGGCGGGGAGCAGACGATCACACGACGGTCGCTGATCGGACAGAACCGGTACCCATGTTCCTGCTTGAGCGATCGCCTGATACCCGCACCAGATCGGCGTCTTGTATCACGATCGGGCAGGGCTGCCACGCTCGCACGGCGAGTACCGAGGGAAGAATCCGCTCCCCAACGAGCATTATGGCCGTGCCCGCACCGACGGCAAGTGTTGTACGGCCATCACCTGGACCTGGGCCCTTGCTGACGACGACGCTTTGGTTACGCTGGCGGTCAACCAGTCATGCGGTACCGGGACTGCCTCACAAGAAAAGGGGCCAAGCAATGTCCTCCAAAACGCGGATCGAAACAGACAGCATGGGCGAGATGACCGTGCCGGAAGACGCCTACTGGGGAGCCCAGACGCAGCGAGCGGTCGAGAACTTTCCGATCAGCGGCTATCGCTTCGGCCGGCGGTTCATCGGTGCTTTGGGGCTGATCAAGCGCTCAGCCGCCAAGGTCAATTGTGACCTTGGTCGACTCGACCCGAGGTATGCCGACCTGATCGTCCGAGCGGCTCAGGAGGTCGTCGATGGCAAGTTGGACGACCATTTCGTGCTCGATGTGTTCCAGACCGGGTCGGGGACAAGCACGAACATGAACGCCAACGAAGTGATCAGCAACCGTGCGATCGAGCTGGCCGGCGGGAAGATCGGGTCCCGCGATCCCATCCATCCAAATGACCATGTGAACATGGGACAGTCCTCGAACGACGTGATCCCCACAGCGATTCACGTAGCAGCGGCTGAGGCGATCAAGGACGACCTCGAACCGTCGCTCGAGCACCTGATGCGAACGCTTAGCGAGAAGGCCAGAGCCTTTGACCGAATCGTCAAGATCGGTCGGACACATCTTCAAGACGCCACGCCCGTAGGACTGGGTCAGGAATTCGCGGGGTACGCCCGTCAGGCTGAGCTTGCCCTTACTCGGGCGGCTAGAGCCATCAGGGCCCTGCACGAACTGCCCATCGGCGGGACCGCCGTCGGCACCGGCATCAATACCCACCCGGAGTTCGGCCATCGGATGTGCGAGGCTTTGAGTCACAACACCGGAATCGAGTTTGTCGAAGCCAAGGACCACTTCGAGGCCCAGGCTGCCAAGGACGCCGTCTGTGAAGCCAGCGGACAGATCAGAACCATCGTGCTCAGTCTCGCCAAGATTGCCAACGACATCCGAATGCTGGGCAGCGGGCCGCGATGCGGCATCGGCGAGATCAAGCTGCCTGCGACGCAGCCCGGCAGCAGCATCATGCCTGGCAAGGTCAACCCGGTGATGTGCGAAATGCTCATCCAGGTGGCTGCCCAAGTGATCGGCCACGATACTGCCATAACAATGGCATGTCGCGAGAGTTACTTTGAGCTTAACGTCGGCATGCCTTTGATGGCATACAACCTGCTCGAGTCGATCCGGCTGTTGGGAAACGCCACCCGCGTGTTTGCCGACCGGTGCGTCGCGGGGATTGAGCCCAACGAAGAGCGCTGCAGCGAACTGATCGAGGAATCACTTGCTTTGTGCACCCGCCTGGCGCCCTTCATTGGTTATGACAACGCCGCGGCCATCGCCAAAGAAGCCTACGAAACCGGCAAGAGCGTCCGCCAGGTCGCAAAGGAACACAACGTCCTCCCCGACGCCGAGCTCAACAAAGCCCTCGACCCGAAATCGATGACGAGACCAGGTTAACAGCCAACCCCGTAACGGCACGCCGTGGCACTCATCCGAGACGCGCAGATACTTTTTGGCGTTGGTATGGGAACCACGTTCAAACCGAAGCTCGCGTCAACGGTTGCGTCGTTGCTGCGGGGTCGGGATGAGCTTCGGGGCGAGCACCGGCGCTTTGCCCATCAAATGAGAGATGTGGTAGTTGAGCGCTTCAAACGCCGCGACGATTGCGGGCGAGCGGGTGGTGTCCTCAGTCGGTGTGTCGGGCAGCTTTCGTAACAGATCGAGCGCTGGCTGGGAGACCTCCCACTTCTCGATTTGATTCGGCTCACAGTGCCGGCAGATCATGCCGCCCTCGAACGACGAGAGGTGCGTTAGTTCACCGCCCCGACCGCAGCGCACGCAAACGTCCCATCGAGGCATCGATCCGATGGCGTGCAGAAGAAGATGCTGATAGCGCACGACCGCTGTAAGTTCGTCAGCCCCTTCCGATAGTGTGATCAAGGTGGCTTTGAGTGCATCGAACAGCTCGACGTGCGGATCCCAATCCTCGGTGAGGTGAGTTGTCACCTCGGCTGCGTACTGGGCGGCGTGAATCCTGGACAGCTTGCTTCGCAGGTCGGGCAGCGACTGAGTCTGCTTCCATTCGATCAGCGTAGCCAGGTTGGCTGACCGCTCCTGCCGGCTGCTGACCACCACCGATCCGATCTCCAGCAGGTCGATGCCCACGGCGAACCGGGTCTTCGTGCCTCGTTTGATCCCCCTGGCAATCGCCCGCACCTTGCCATGCTCCCGCGTAAACAGCACGAGCACCTGCGATGTCTCGGAATAATCGAGACGCGACAGGACGACGGCCTCGTCGCGGATCATGGCCATGGTTTCATGGTACCGGCAATCGTAATCGAACGGTACACTTGGAGTGGGGCGGTGGTCGGTCGTCGTGTCGCCCGGGCGTTTGCGTCATCCGGGCGATGCCAGCTTTCCTTTTGGCACCTTTCGGAATCGCGCTACAGGATCTCCCTCATCCGCCGATTGCGGCAGCAAGCGACGGGGTCGGCCGAACGTTTACTTGCCGGGTTTGAAGACGACGCCTTGGCGCGAGCGGCCGTCGAGGCGGACGTCGAGTTGCTTGGGGACGCGGATGTGGCGGACGAAACGCGTCTCGGTTACCGCCTTCTGCGAGGCAAGCCAATCCCAGTCGATCGATCCCTGCCCCGTGGCGGGATCGACGGTGAAGTACCCCACGCCCAACGAAGTCAGGTTTTGGAAGAAATGGGTCCCCTGCGAAGGGGTGATCATAAAATCGTCGAGCGAGGTCTCGACGATGACTTGCGCCGACGAAATCTGCTCCCAGCGCACGGGAATGCCAAGCCAGCGATCGGCTGACCCCCATCGCCCGGGTCCGATCAAGAGACACCGGCGGTTGGTCTTGAGCAGTCCGTCATTGATCCGTGCCAACTCGGCTGCGATCTGGCGAGTCTGACCGGCGTCAAACGTATCCCGCCGGACATACACGATGTCGCGAATGGCACTCATCCGCCCGTTGCCGAGTGCCAAGGGGCTGTAGCATATCGCGTTTGTCGTATCCAGATCCTCGAGCGACGCGTCCACCGATTCCTCCTGGGAGATGATCGGGCGCATCTGCAAGAAGCCAAACTCCATCGGACGGGCATCCATGTCCACGGCAAACTCGATCTCGATCGGACATGCCATCCCGTCGACACCGATCTCCAGCAGCAGCCGCAAGATATCCGCCAGCGGAAACAGATCCGACTTGAGGACGTGGGCAAAGGTGACCAGACGCGTGCCCTCGCGATGGATGCCATCGTAGACGGCGTCGTTCTCGGGCGAGTACACCGACCCGATCGGAGCCAGCGTCCCGTCAGCCTCGGCAACATCCAGGCCGGGTCGCAGCAGGTTTGCGTTCGCGTCCGGGGTGGGGTAGACATCGGGATGGCGAATATCCAGGGCGTAGAAGTCACGCTGCGAGAAGGAGAGCAGATCCTCGGTGGTCGGGAACTGGGGCAGCATGGTTGGCACCGCCGGAGAAAAAATCAGCGACTGACCCCCTTCACAGACCATCTTCCCCAGCCCGAGTGCAACAGCGGCGACACCGTCCTCTGGCTTCAGACGCCCGGTGGGATAGTAGTTATATGATCGAGCGACGCCGGAAAAGGTGGGATAAAACCGCCCGTCGTGTGCGCTGCCCACCAGCTCCTGAAGGATCACCCCCATCTTCTCCTCCTCCGCGTGCCGCCCCGTTGCCCCGAGGTAGCGTCGGGCCGGGGTGAAGAAGGTCGAGGCGTACACCAGTTTGATGGCGTCGCAGAGCTGATCTCGTCGCACGCCCGGGTTGATATGGTTGTTGGGGATCATGTGTGTGGTATAGACGCCGGCGAACGGTCGATCCGGTGAGTCCTCCAGCAAACTGCTTGACCGAACCGCCAACGGATATTGCACGTGCTCCAAAAAGACCGTGAGATCAGCATGAATGTCCTTGGGCAGCTTCGCGCCCAGGAAGGCTCGGGCGATACGCTCGTCTTTCGTTTCCCGTGCGACAAGCCCGTGCAGGTTATTCTCGTCCAGGAAGGTGTCGAATACGTCCGTCCCGATCGCGGCGGAGTTGGGCACGCTGACGTAGACACCGTCGAAGCGATGGCGCAGGTTGTGCCGTCTGATCAAGGCATTGACAAAGGCGAGCCCCCGAGCCTTCCCCCCGATCGAACCACCCCCGATCCGCATGAAGCTCGCTGGGAAGCGAAGGCGTCTGGCTGAGAAGTCGGCGATCACTCCGCTCTGGGTTCGCTCACGCGACTCCGCCAACGTCTCCACCAGATAGGCCCGCATCTGGGCCACGGTCGGGAAGTCCGTGACTTTTCGCGGGCGAATCCTGGTGGCGAGCTCAAACTCGGTCCGGGCCATCAGCCAATTGCTGAAGTGATTGCTTTTTGCGTGCAGGACGAGACACTCATCTGGCACTCGCTCGATCTGCTCTGCAAAGGATTGCAGGTCGCTTGCCCGCCCGATTTCGCGCCTGTCGGGCATCACGAACACGAAGTCGCCAAACCCCAGGTTGTTCTTCAAAAACCACCGAAGATCAGCCAGCAGGCTGGGGGATTGCTTATTCAGAAACGATACCCTCAACTCGTCGGCCACCGCACGAAACGAGGTGTCGGACGATTGGAGAGCCACCGGCAGATAGGGGGCTTCGCCCCGAATCAGCCGGACGAACTGGATTCCCGCCTGGTCGTCGAGCTTGCCGCTTTTCGGGAAGCGGACGTCCGAGATCACACCCAGGAGGTAATCGTGGTACTTTTCATAAAGCTCGCACGCCTCCTCGAACGTCTCCGCGAGCATGATCTTCGGCCTGGCCCGCAGGCGGAGCAGTTGCTGGGTGACGTTGATCCCCTCGGCGATCAGCGAGCGGGTCAGGTGCACGACCTCGGAGTAAATCAACGGCAAATACGCTGAGTAGAAGCGGACCGAATTCTCCACGAGGATGATGACCCGCACGTCGCCTACTTGGGTGTCGTGCTCGGCGTTGAGGTTATCCTCGACGAACTTGATGATAGCGAGCAGGATTCTGGGATCACCGCTCCACACGAATGTACGATCGACGTAGGGCGATTCGCCAAGCTCGGGATGCCTGGCCAGCTCACGCGGCTCACTGGCCAAAACGACGACGGGCAGATCCTCACGGATTTCCTTCACCTTCTGGGCGAATTCGAGGAGGTTTCGGTGGGCGTGGCTAGCCATGGTGATGACCAGGTCGACCGGCTGCTCTTGAATGAACTCGATCGCGTCTTTGCCGGTGGACACCCGCGACACGCGAGGGGCATGGCTTAGCCTCAGGTCCGAGTACTCCTGGGTGATCAGCTCGCTGAGCAGACCCTCCTCTTCCAGGACGAACAGCTCGTACAGGCTGGATACGAGCAGCAGGTGCTCCACCCGCTTGGGCATCAAGTTATGAAACCCGCCGAAATACAGATCCGGGTCATCCCGCTGCGTGCTAATCCCAGTCTTGGCCATCGAAGACTCCAGATTCTCGTTCCTGAGCTCCCAAGCTCCCGCCATGATGATTCAATCGCGTAGCGGGCAATGTGTCAATCCTAGCGGGTATGTGGTATCCTGTTGGGGCTAGATTTCGGGACCCTGACGTGCCATACCTCTGGGAGCTATTATGTCCGCTGATGGACGCGGTGAATGCGCCGGCGGTAGAGCCAAGGGCCAAGCATAGTGTGTTCATTGTGCGCTTCACCGGGTCAGGCTAGCCCACGCTGACGTATGACGGAGTCCTGCTTATGCTTACTATGGCCATCTCCTCCTTCGTAATAGGAGTTGCGGCGAGCGTTGCGGCGTCTTACGTGATAAGGTCTCTCCGAACCCGCGCCGCCCGTAGGCATCTGTCGACGCTGCAGGGTCGTTGGCTTGAGAGGATCGAGGGCCAGCCTGAGCGCAAGTACAGCATCGGACAGTTCATGTTCGACGAACACGCCCGCAACTACCGCTATCACGGCGATAACTTCCTCAATAGTGGGGACCATTACTACCACTGGAGGTGTATCGTACTCTATCCGCAGCTACAGTCGCAGAGGTTGTTGTACATCTACAAGACGTCACGCAGTCACCGAATTCACGAGGAGTATGATGGCTTCGGGCGCTTGAACATTGACCCCGCGACTGAGGGCAGCATCCGGCTTATCGATGGGTACTTCATCGACTCTGGGTCAGCCTCGACGCGAAGATCGTTCAAACTGTACCGACTAGAGTGGGTGGTGGAGCACGTCTTGAAACTCGAGATCGGACCGAACACGAGAGAGTTCCACTCTAGGATCATTCGAGAGCTCTGCGAGAGGGAAGTCGACCTCGATGCCGTCATCTAGGTGTGTTCCGGGCCTTTGTGGCTCACGGGTCGTGGGGGACACAAGGGGCGCCGAGGGCGAAGGGTGCGGGACGGGTCGACTCGGGTCAGCGCTTAGCGTAGATTGATTCCCCAAAGGCGGAGAGGCCTGCCGAGCCAGTGCGTTCCCTTAATACGGCAGGTGCCGCTGCGCTCCGCCGTACCCTACGCCGTCACAACGGTATCAACGAACTCTGCCTCGCGTCACCGGTTTGGCTTGCGCCGCCGGGACGTACGGAAGCCGAGCAGTGCGGAAAGCCCGAGCAACACCGCCGTCGCCGGTTCCGGGACCGCGTACATGCTGTCGATGACGAACTCCTGCCCACCAACGTAGAACGTATTGATGGGACCGGTCACCTCAACTTGGCCCGTTCCCTGTCCTCCGGCCCCGCCAGTAAAGTCCGTCACCCTGACCGTAGCACCGCCGATTGTGAGACCGTGGATGTTCTGCATGTCCTCGAAGTTGCGAAAGTCGCCGTTAATCTCTATGTTGAGGTTTCCCCCATATTCCCCGAAGAGGAAGTCCATGTACGTAAGCGGAACTGGGAAACCGAAGTCGAGATTGATGTGATTTATCCATAGTTCGCGGCCTGATCCTCCGGCCTGCCCGAGGTTTTGCACGGTCGCATCGCCGTTGACAGTCGACCCCGATGGCAGCCAGAAGAACTCCCTGCCGTCGATGGTTACGCCATCCGTTACCCAGGGTGGGTCCGGTACGTGGAGTTGATTGTTCAACGGCAGTGTGTCGAAGTCGAGAAAGAACACCGGCGCGGCAGAAGCCGTGGTCACAAAGAGACCAAATACCATCACTCCAAGAAGAAGCCATTTCATGTCTTGTCACCTCCCATTGCCATTCGACCGCGGATCGCAGCCAGTATCGAAACCAAGCAAACGTGCTTATGCGAACTGTCTGCGCCTATCAAAATCATCGCCGGATCAGTCACCGAGCTCACCCATGTGTTGGGCCTTTCGATCGGGTTGATGCCCTCGAGACGTCCGATTCACATAGGACCCCCGTTGATCGTTGCGAGAAACGCCGGACACAAGACACACGCGTCGGACCGTAGAGTCACGTACATCCGATACTAGGTCTGCGATAGGTCGGCGCCGCCCAATGCTCGACAGCCTCCGCCGATTGAACTGAACCGGCCAGCTTCGCCAACCATGCGAAACTCGCAAATGCACACGCTGAAGATCTCCGGAAGCTGTGCAGCCAACACCTTGTGCGGCCGACCTAAAGTAAACGTGCTACCCCTGGAAGTCAAGCGGGGGCCGGGCGTCAACATGACATCCGTCATTTGACTCGTCCGCGAGCGCCGAACCCGGAAACGCGGACTCCGCACGACCGGTGTGACGGAAAGGGCGATGACCGATCCAGTGTATAAGGAACGGGCGAGGCGGGAGGGCCGCCTCGCCCCTAGGAGTCTGGTGTCTGGGTGGTGTCGGATTAACGACCACGGAACCATTTAGCTCGTTGCTGATGGCAGGTGTCGTCCCGATACATCAGGACTCCACCGTGCCCTACTCTTGTCGCGGTCGTTGCTCTCGACCCCGCTCAGTCCCCCCTTAGCAAGGGGGGAAGGTTAACTGCCACGTTTGTGGCTCTTTACCCCCCTGTGGTCCCCCTGGGAGGGGGGACGGTGGGAGGATTTCCGTCGGGGGTTTCTTCTACACGACACCTTGGTCGAGCATGGCGTCGGCGACCTTGAGGAAGCCGGCGATGTTGGCACCGTTGACGTAGTTGCCGGGGGTGCCGTAGGCCTCGGCGGTCTCCGCGGAGGCTTTGTGGATGCTCTTCATGATGTCATGCAACTTGCTATCGACCTCTTCGCGCGACCAGGCGAGCCGCATCGAGTTCTGCGACATCTCGAGGCCTGATACTGCCACGCCGCCGGCATTGGCAGCCTTGCCGGGACCGAACAGCACCTTGGACTCCAGGAACACGTTGACGGCTTCCGGCGTGCTGGGCATGTTCGCGCCCTCGGAGACGCAGTAGCAGCCGTTCTTGACCAGGTGGTTGGCGTCGTCGCCGTTGATCTCGTTCTGCGTCGCCGATGGGAGAGCCACGTCGCACTTGATCTCCCACAGCGGGTTGTACTTTGCACCGGCCTCCAACATCTGATACTTCGCCTTCGGATACTTGTCGACGTATTCCTTGATTCGCCCGCGCTTGACGTTCTTGAGCTGCATTACGAACGCGAGCTTCTCGCGGGTTACACCCTGCTCGTCGACGATGAAGCCGTTTGAGTCAGAGAACGTGATCGGGATACCGCCGAGGTCGAGCACCTTCTCAGCCGCGTACTGGGCTACGTTACCGGACCCCGAGACGACACAGCGCTTGCCCTTCATCGTCTCCCCGCGAGTCTTGAGCATCTCCTCGGCGAAGTAGACCTGGCCATAGCCGGTCGCTTCGGGCCTGATCAAGCTGCCGCCCCAATTGAGACCTTTACCGGTCAACACGCCCTCGAATTTCCGGGTCAGCCTCTTGTACTGGCCGAACATGAAGCCGATCTCGCGACCGCCGACCCCGATGTCGCCGGCGGGTACGTCCACGTCGGCACCAACGTGACGGAACAGCTCGCTCATGAAGCTCTGGCAGAAGCGCATGACCTCGATGTCGCTCTTGCCCTTGGGGTCGAAGTCACTGCCGCCCTTCCCCGCACCGATCGGCAGGGTCGTCAACGCGTTCTTGAAAATCTGCTCGAAACCCAGGAACTTGATGATCCCCAGGTTCACCGACGGGTGGAAGCGAAGGCCGCCCTTGTAGGGGCCGATCGCGCTGTTGAACTCGACCCGCATGCCGCGGTTGACCTGGACCTCGCCCTGATCGTCGACCCAGGGGACGCGGAACATGATGATCCGTTCCGGCTCGACGATTCGCTCGAGGATTTTAGCTTTGCGGTACTCGGGGTGCTTGTCGAGCACTGGCATGAGCGACTCGACGACTTCGTGTACAGCCTGGTGGAACTCCTTCTGCTCAGGGTTCTTGGCGACGACCCCGGCCATGAAGGTCTCTACAGCGCTTGCCATTGGTGTTTCTCCTTCTTAACTCGGCAAAATCAGTAGGTCTCAGGGATCCTCCAACGTCGGGTGATCTTGCCAGGTCCCGACACTATCTCAGCGGGACCCGACCCTGATGACGTAACTATCCAGCGAGGGAGTGCTCGTTTGGTTCGGTCCAGCCGATACGGTCCATCCCTGGATCGGCGTGCGAACCCCATCCTGTGGCCTGTGGATTATAATGCGATGTCGGCCCTTCGCAACGCAAGCCGGCTCGGCAGCCGGCTGGCTGCGGCTGATCGAGCTCGCGGTTGGGGATCTTGGCGCAGCCCGCCGCGCGGAGGCACGCATAAGGGAGCATTTGTCGCTTTCCTGCGCGCACCGAGCACCCTAACGCTGATGGGAGTGCAATCGCCGTGCCAAACCGGCTCCGAAAGCCGCCGCAGGCGACGTAGGATTGCGATATCAAGCCTCCTTGGCCTTGGCTGGACACCCACAGGCTGAGGCTCAGGGCGCTGAACAACCTGCATGATCGGCCAACGCTGGCCAATGGAGAGGCCTAGGGCGCGCCCATGCCGAGCGGGGATAATCTACGGCTCGCCGGTGAAGGACTTGCTAAAGCCGCTGTAGTCGGCCAGATCGATGTCGTGGTCGCTGTCATAGTCGTAGAGCCGGATGCAGAACGAAGACGGGGACGTGGTGCCAGGGCCACTTGACGAGACGCAATTCCCGAACCGTACAAAATCGATAAGGCTGATCGCGCAGTCACCGCTCGAGTCGCCGATCGGCCTGCCATCAGCATCCACCGGAACACCGGCCGGTGTGTAATCACACTCGTCGGGAGCATTGAAAACACCATCTCCGTCAATGTCAGGGTCGCAAGGATCCAGAACACCGTCACCGTCGAAGTCCAAAAAGATCTCGCACTCGTCTGGTACTGTGTTCTCGTTACAGTCGTCGGAATAACCGCTGACAATGTCCTCATCATCGTAAGTGCCGTTACCGTTGCAGTCGCTGATGAACTCGCCCAAGTGGAGCATGGCTGGTGCCAGTTCTTGGCATGTCGGCATAATCTCGCTCGTGGGCATGGAGTGAGAATAACCGAGTTCATAGGTGATTGCCCATAGCCCGAGGACGCCATAGCTATAGTCAACCGATCCGCCATTCACGGGATAGATTGTCGTAAAGATGGGTCCCCGGTCAGCATAGTCCGAACCGCGCACTCGAAAGATGAGCTCCGCCATCACGTCGCCGAGCATCTCGAATGTGGCATTGTCGTCACACAGTTCCTCGGTGTGTCCCCAAGGCCACATGATCATGCGCCCGTAGGTGTGGAAATCAAGGTGGGCGCGGACGTTCGGGTGGGCCACGAGGAAGTCACGCATAGCTACAGTCTCCGGCTGTGAGAAAGGGTTGGGTTGGGCGCCGGGTCCGCCCCAATTGCGGTTCAGGTCGGCTCCGTTTGCGTTATACCGATCGTTGGCTTCGTACCCATCCGGATTCATGATCGTCAGCAGATACCACTCGACGTCGTCCACGAGCGTTTGCACTTGGGGGTCTGTGTCATAGCGGGTCAACAGATACTCCGCCAGATACGCGACCACGCAGGCACCCATGACCTCGTTTCCGTGCTGGGCACCGTGATACAGCACCCCCGGTTTGTCATCCCCCGGTCCGGTGATGCGGATGGCCCACATGAACCGGCCTTCCACGCTTCTTCCGACACTGCACGCGTGGGCCAGGTCAGGGTAGGTATCCGCCAGATCGTTTAGAAACCAGACATGTTCCTGGTAAGTTCGATACGAGTCGAAGAAGTCCGGATCGCCGGCGCCCTTGAACATCTCGTCAAGCTGGCGCCGCCAGTTGTCGACCTCGACCGTGTAAGAGAGACCACTCGCCTCCAGGACGCCCGCCTGCTCCGGTGACACACGTGCGTCAACGACGCCAATACCAACATGATCGGACCAGATCTGAAACTCTCGGCCGGCTGCCTCCAGAGCCTTTAGAGCCCTCAGTTCCGCTTCGTTGTTGATCGTGATCCGAACAAGTTTATACCCGTCGTACCGACCTTCGAATGGGCGGGTATCTGCAACCACCGCCGGAAGCCAGACGGAAAATGCCGCGACAAACAATATAGCCTTTATGGTTTTTGCCATCGTGAGCCCCCTGCGAGCAAGCCAGCCCAATCCTCCGTGTGGCTTGACCATTATAGCAAACTGCCGGCTTTACGGACAAATTCCGGGGTTCGTGGGCCGTGGCGTGCCGTTGTACCCGGGGGCGTACGCGTCACCACCGTTTAACAGGTCGATAACGCAGAGCAGGTCCGCGGGCGTGGTTGTTCCGCTGTGGTCACAATCGGTGCTGAACAATCCCCACGGCACGGTGCCAACGTCGTTCAGCACATGAATGAGTGCTTGAACATCAGCGGCGCTTGCTTCGCCGTCGCCATTTACATTGCCGGGGTGGAACGTGAACGTCCCGGTGTAGCTGGTCCCGTCCTCGTCGGTGTAGGTGACGGTCGTGACCGCCAGTGGTGCGATCGGCTGGTTCAGTTGTAGGGTAAAGGTCCCGTCATCGTTGTCGATGACCTCGTCAACGCGAGTCGACGCTCGCCCCGAGGCCGTCTCGCAAACCGACCAGCAAGCTCTATTCGTGAGATTGATGGCCCCTTCGACCAGGAGCGTATCGATCCCCTTGTGGGTATCTGCGTCGTCGGGTGGATGGGGCCTGCGGGCGTCGATCATATCGCTAAGTGGATCGAGGAAGGTAACCGGCCCGGCGCATTCGCAGGTCACATCGAAGGTAAGGTTACCGGCAGGCGTGCCACCGAGGTCGCCGCCCAAACGGATTTTGTAACATTGTCCTTCAGTCACGTCGATCCACACGAAGGAGCTCAGCCCACAGCCAGAAAAGGAATCGCTGTAGGCAATGCGCCGCGCACTGTCAGCAGGACAATCGCACGCTTCATATACAACCATGGTTGTGTTCGGCTGCTGAGCCGGAGGAAGGGTACGATCACAGGTTTGAATCATGGCTTGCCCCGTGCAAGGGGCAACCCAATTGTACCAAACATCATTGTGCATGTTGGGAAGAACATCCGGCGGGTTCAAGCAGTCGAACGTGGCAGGCGAATATGTGTCACCACCCGAGAGGTCGAAGGGGACGACCAGTAGACTGCCGGCACCACCCTCAAGTAGCTTTCCTTTCCCACATGCATCGTTTGGCAGCGGGGGGAGTGCATCGCAAGGTGAACTCACCTCCAAACGGTACGTTACCCGGTTTGCGGGTTCCTTCACCCCGATCATGACATAATAGACCTGTCCCGGAACGAGCCCTGAAGCACAGACCTGGGCGTTGGACGGTTCACCGGTGTGGAGACACCCGGAGTCATCGTCGCAGGCAATCGGGATCAGGTTCTCGCACGCTGCTTCCTCGTCGAAGACGCACAGCGATCCGTCGAGGCAGTCCTGGGCCTCGACACTACACACACTCCTGTTGTCACACAGGCCGAGGTCTGGATCGGCCACCTCGAATACCTGGATGAGCGAATCCTGTTCGTCGGTGGGTTGTTCAACACATGTGCTGAGCAAGACAGACGAAGACCCACCCGTGGTCTCGCTCAGCGGTGCGGCGAACTTATACCAGACTGTACCGATGGCGTAGGCTCCAGGTTCTTGAGCGTGACAACAGAAGCCGGGGTCAGATGACGGAGGCCGAGTACCTTGTGTTGGAACAAACACGCGCGATGGAATCTGAAGAAGAGTGGCACCCTCTCGACCCGCGCCTGAACACTCATCGTTCGGTGGCCGATCACCGCAGATCTCAAAGGTCGGTCGGACACAATACTCATCCCACGCGACGAGGCAGCAGAACGCATCGAGATCGCATATCCGCTCGCAGCAATCCAGATCGTCACACCCCGGTTCGTCGCGCGGGAATCTACAGTCCGCGTCAAGAGCGCGGCAGGGAATCCAATCACATTCCTGGTCCTGGTCACAGCAGAACTTGCCCCGCTGAAACTCGCGCAAGCGCGGTCGGTCAATGGGCGGTTGCTCGAAGCATTGCCACTGCGTTACATCGAGACACTCATTGTTGAAGGTACAACAAGCTGAGAAGCCGCACGGTGGGTCAAACGGACCTGGTTCGCAGGTCTCACCCTCGATCCAACGAGTGAACGGGCAGTTCATCTCTGGAAGATCATCACGACAGACCGAATCACCAATGCATGTGCCCTCCGGACAGTCCAGAAACCCCGAACACGGGCTCCCGTCATTCGGTCCGCCGACACACTGGTTGTCCGCGGTGAAGACCATATCGCAACATGCGCCGACGGGTGGTCGACCCGCGCAGTAGATCGTCACATCGGTGGCTGCATAGGGCCGGCCAACCAGGCGGCCAACGTGCCACTCGGTCCCGTCATGCACCGCTATTCTGTCGGCATTCATACCCAGTGCCGGTCGTCGCCCGGTCATGATCGGACCGATTACCGCGGTGGTTGTATGATACCCAACCCATAGCTCCGCGCTCAGGAGTGGGATAGGCGGATCGAACTCTTTCATGCCCACGACAACATATGGGCTGGTTACCGAAGCTACCAAGAACTTGGTGTCGGGAATCACCCCACCGTTCAGTGGATCGGCATCATCTAACGCCGTGCGAAGGTCAATGTTGGTGACACCATAACCCTTGACCGCCACTTCCATGGCGACCATGTTGCATTCGGGGACTGCCAGCGATATGTCGTCCGCGAAGTGCATGCCGCCCCCTGGGGTATAGCTGAGGCCGGCATGATTGCTGCTCTTATAGCCTGGGAAACCCGGAGTACACTCGCCGCGAACGTAAATCTCGGCGTAGTAACTTGCATGTGGACCGTAGGAGTCGAACTCCGATTCCGGCACGTACCCGGCAAGCCTGGCAACACATGCAAACCCGGGGAAGTCGAACGAATCGGCCGAGAAGCCCTTGAGCGCCGGCGCCCCCACAACGATACCGCAGTGAAGCCGATCGAATCGAATGCCGAGGTACAGATTCTGCTTCGGTAACGTGGTCCCCGGGGCGGCGATGCAGGTGACCTCCTTGGTCCCGTTATCATCGAAGCTCTCCTCGCACTCGGTGCCCGGGATGGCGGTGGCACCTCCGGCGCCCGGACATGTCGGGTAAAGGGCAGCCCACACGGTGAAACCGTCGGTCCCGAGTCCGTCGGCGTTCCCTGTCACCCTGATCACATAACGATCAAGCTCGCAACCTGCTGCTGCGGCGATGGCGATGTCATCCGCAAGCCATATGTTTGAGTTACCACCCGGCGGTTGCCAGATATGGGTGCCAAGTGTGTTGCAGTACACGGAGCTCGGGTCGTAGCGACATGTGTCGTCCGTTTCCCGCAACGCCTTGAAGGTTGTCTCACCCACGACCCCGACACCAGTGACGTATTGCTCGATCTTCGCATCGTGGGGAATCGGAAAAAGCGTTCCCACGCCGACGTTGTTGTCGTCAACTGTTTCACCAGCAGCCCGCTGCCCTCGAGGTGCTCTATGGGGGGCTCTGGCTGGGTCTTGACGAATGCCAGGAGGTGCAGCGAAGGCCACCGCAGTCACAGCGAAAGTCAAGAGAGACACGGATGCGCTCGATAGTTTTCGACTTGCCCGGAGCATGACACCGACTCCATCATGTTGAGAACCTGAGCGTCAAGCAACACGTGAGGCTCCATTATAAGCCACTGCCATAACGGGATCGCTAGGAAAAATTATTTTCTGATTCTTTGCCTGACTCCGGCCTGCAAGCTTGGCAATTGTGGGGACTTCGCCGTCCCTGGTGAGAAGAAGATCGATGCCTGACAAGGACCACAAAAACCGCATCCCGAGGGTCATGGACGTGGCCACCTATTACCAACGGTTCCGACCCGACGAAGCCTGCCGCGACACCTCAAACAGCTCCGCTGGGGCGGATACCTCGAACGGTTCCATTGTCGTTTTGGCAATACGGAAGGCCAAGCATTGACCTACGTTGTCGGTTAGGTCGGGTCCCGTAACATCTCGTGTATTTGCCCGGAATGCGGAACATCGACCTCCAGGTGCGAGGATGGCCGAGTTCGGGGCCGGTCAGTCGACATCGCCTGAGCCCGGCGGACTATGAGGCATACTTGGGAACGCGGAGACGCTTGGTGGCGGATCGTACCGAAGACCCGTCAATGTCCTCGTATCGGGTGA
>CAYOQG010000058.1:0-21799 GCA_964405925.1 uncultured Phycisphaeraceae bacterium
ATACAGGCCTGAGTGACCCGTATCTCCCACTACGCCAACGACCGTGACCCATTGCGACGATGGCGAGTTGACGTCCGTCGTAAAGCGCTGCCCCACCGCCGATTGATCGGGCCAGTATCGTGTCGCCATTTTCTGGTTGACGACCGCCACTTGTCCAGCGTCTTTGTGGTCGTGGCCGGTGAACGTCCGTCCGTCAATCAGCGGGATCCCCATGGTCCGGAAGTAGTCGGTTGTTACCACCTGAAAACCGGCGTAATCTGGACGTGCCTCACGCGGGACATCGCGACCTTCGATCCGCAACGACATACTTGCCCACTGCCCGCCCAAGGGTACGAAGCTCGCGGCGGCAGCGCTTTGGACGCCGGGTGTGGTTCTGATGGTGGAAAGGGCGCCGTCAAAGAATGCCTGCCTGGCGGCATCGGTCTCATATCGGTAGGACGGCAAGTCGAGCTGCATCACGAGCAATCGCTCGGTGTCAAAACCCACATCGACTGTCCGCAAGGCAATTAAATGTCGGATCACCAACCCGGCGCAGACGATCAAGGGCATCGTTATCGCCAGTTGGCCGATCACCAGCCCATTGCGCATCCGGTTTCGGGCCATGCCCGCCGACGTCATCGACACTCCCTCTTTGAGCGCTTCGCTAAGGGAAATTCTCGACGCTGCCAGCGCGGGGGCACAGCCAAAGACGAGTGCGGCAAAGCAAGAGATGCCCAGTGTGTAGATCAGCACAGGTTTGTTCAAGCCGATCTCGTCCCCGTGGAACAGCGCATCACCTTGGGATGCCATGAAGAGTTCCAGCGCCCAGACACCGACGAGGAGCCCCATCCCTCCGCCCAACAGTGCGATTAGAAGGCTCTCTGTCAAGAGCTGCCGGATAATGCGAGCTCGACCCGCGCCCAGTGCCGCCCGGGCTGCGAACTCCTTGGACCGTGCGGTCGCTTTGGCCAGTAAGAGATTGGCCAGGTTCACACAGGCGATGAGCAATACGCATCCCACCGCGCCGAGCAGCGCCAACGATGCAAGCCGGTCTCCCATCGAAAACAGCCGCTCTCGAAGCGGTTGAATCCAGGCTTGCAGATCCTTGTTCGTGTCGGGATAAGCAGCCGCAAGCCGAGCGGAAATGGCACCGACCTCTGCCTGCGCCTGCTCGACATCCACACCGTCCCTCATCCGCGCGATACAGCCATATAACGCTGGACTCTCGGCGAGCTTCCCTGTGTCCAGCCGCACCGGCGTCATCAAATCGGCATTCACGTACGTGAATTCCTCGAGATCGACCCCCTCAGGCAGGACACCGATGATTGTGTACGCCTTGTCGTCGAGGGCGATTGTCATCCCCAACACACCCTCGTCACCCTCGAATCTTCGTTTCCAGAATCTGTCCGTCAGCACGGCCACACGTTCTGCACCGACGGAATCCTCTTCGGCGCTGTGCAGTCGGCCGAGTTGGGCATCGAATCCCAACATGGGAAGTAGCCCGGCCGAAAGCGACACCGTGTTGATCCGCTCCGGCTCACCACGGCCGACCAGAATCCGAGTCCCGCAACCGTAGATCCCCATCTCACTGAACGCCGTTGTCTGCTCCCGCATCGCGACATAGTCACGTAAACGAACCGGGAAGCGCTGCTGTTCCCGTCGCGGCGTCTCGTAAATGAAAGACAGTCTGTCCGCATCCGCAAAACGATCGGGAATCACACGCATTCCGTTGACAACACTGAAGAGTCCGGTGTTCACACCGATGCCGAGCGCCAATGTGATCGACGCTATGGCAGTCAGCCCGGGCGCTTTTGCGAACATGCGGAGAGCATAGCGCAGATCCTGCCATAGCACTCTCATAGGGCTAACTCCATACTCTCATCCACAATGCGGCCGTCAAATAGATGGACTGTTCGGCTTGCATGCCGCGCGTACCGCTCGTCGTGAGTGACGATGCATATCGTTGCACCATTGCGATGAAGGTCGCGCAAAAGTTCCATCACCGCCTCGCCATTTCGCGAATCCAGATTGCCAGTCGGCTCATCTGCCAACAGGATCGCGGGGTTACCGACGAGGGCCCGCGCCACCGCCACCCGCTGCTGCTGACCGCCGGACAATTGTGCTGGATAGTGTTTCATGCGATGGGCCATGCCGACCTTCTCGAGCGCCTCCTCTGTACCCTTCTTTCGCTCCCCGCTCGTCATTCCTCCTCGATAGGTCAACGGCAGCTCGACATTCTCATACACGTTCAGATCACCGATCAGATTGAAACTCTGGAAGATAAAACCCACTTGTCGGTTACGGATACGAGCCCGCTGTGATGCATTGAGCCCGGCAACGGGACAAGCGTTGAGTGCATACTGACCCTCTGTCGGCGAATCCAATAGTCCGAGGATTGAAAGGAGTGTGGATTTTCCACAGCCAGATGGACCGGCAATTGACACATACTCCGCCTCCCTGATTTCAAGATGGATGTCGCACAGTGCGTGGGTCTCCACTTCGTCTGTGTAGAACACCTTGCTGACACCTTCGAGGCGAATCAACGGATTTCCTGAATCTTTCGGGCCTGTCCCGGTAGGCGGTCGGCCCTGGGTTGCGATTTGTGTTTCACTCGTCTCGTTTATCACTATGGTTACTCCCTATACGAATGGAGCATGCAGACTCCTTTCTGACCACTCCTCAAATGTCTGACATAACATGCGACCGCAGAGCAAAGACTCATGGCTGAGTGCTCACACCTTCATCTCAGGCGAACGCGATCCACAGTGTCCCATCGGGACATGTCCGAGAGAATTACGCGATCGCCTATATCCAGCCCTCTCACGATTTCGACTGTGTTGACTGACGTGCGGCCGACTTCAACTTGGACGCGCTCGGCATGCAAAGCGTCCTCTGCCAGTCTGAATAGTCCAATGGTGCTGTGGGCCTGCCCGAATACAGGCCGGCCGACGTAGAGAACATCTTCCAGACGCTCGATCTCGATGGTGCCGACGATAGTCAGATCGGGACGCGCGCCTCTGGGGAGGTCACCGTCCAGGTCTACATCAACAGCCACAGCCCCATCGGTTACGCCAGGGTCAATACGCACCACACGCCCTGCAACGACAGCGTTGCGTGTATCGATCGAAGCAACTTGTCCGGGTTGGATGTCACGAGCCTGGGTCTCTGGAATCCTGACGACCGCCTTGAGCGACTTAGGATCAGTGACCTTCGCGAGAATCATGCCCGGTGTCACCCGCTGCCCGACTTCGACAGCCATCTGCTCGAGCACACCTGCAGTCCCAGCCGTCACCTTCAGCGATTCTACCTGGGCTCGTTTGAGATCGTAGAGGGCTCGGGCCTGTTCCACCCTTGCTCCTTGTGCGGCCAGCCGGGCCTTCTGCGATGCTTCGTTGATTTCGAGGCGCTTCTGCTCGATATCGCTTAGCTTGGCGAGCTCGTCGACTCGAACTTTGGAGAGGTTCAGATTTCGTTCGGAGATCAGGCCACCGTCGTACAGCTCTTGATCGACCGCCTGGCGCAGACGGGCTTCGTGAAAATCCGCCTCGATCCGAGCGACGCCGGCTTGCAGCGTCAAAAGCTCGTTCCGCAGCGTCACCTCCAGGGCATCCAGCTCCGCATTGGCCGATTTGAGTCGCCATTCCGCATCAACCGCGTCGAGCTCAAGCTCGGGATTGCTGAGTTCGAGCAGGACCGTGTCCGCCTCAACAGTTATGCCTGGCAAAACCAGGATTCGCTCGACGCGACCCGCGGTGGAGGCAGGTATCCACCAGATCACCTCCGGCACCAGATTCCCGGTCCCACGAACCTCGCGCAGCATCGGTCCGCGTTTGACCGTGTCGAGCCAGACCGTCTCACGCTCAACGCTCGGGGCCGCCGGTTCGAGGCGTGAAAGACCCAATGTAATCAACGCGATGGCCACGAGGCCAAAGAGCGCCAGGATCACACGACGAATCTTGCGACGGCGTCCCATGGATGGTCGGGGAATATCCATGCCAACTCTCCGACCTTGTATTTGCAGATGTTGTGCCAATATTCGTTCGCGGGACAGACCTTGCATCTCGCCCGGGAAATGCAGCTTGTGTATGATTTTGCATCTTTACATCCACCGACTGTGGAACGCCCGTGTCCGCAACCGGAACCGCTATTCCCAAAACCGAACACGAGAGTCGTTCGGGTACGGTCGTATCTGAGCGTAGAACCGTCCCTGGCACCCTTGGCGTGGCGTCCGTTACGTCACAGGCAATCGCAGGCTGGCGCGACACCCCAAGGCGTCGCGGTGGCTCTCGATGGTCAGTCGGCCCCCGTGGGCTTCTGCGATCTGTCGACTCAAGGCCAAACCGATTCCGGAGCCGCTGGGTTTGGTCGTGAAGAACGGGACAAACAAGTTCTTGGAGATGGGCAGACCGGGACCCTCGTCGTCTACCCACACGTTAAGCCACGGCATGTCGCCGTCTATGATTTCCCAACCGACGCGCACGTCGCCGTCCGTCTCCAGTGTTGCGTCGACGGCGTTGCGCACCAGGTTGATGAGTAATTGATCCAACTGATCCCCATCCGCCTGAATCGCAAGGTCCGGACCCGGCAGAATGGTCACTCGTTTGCGGGTCTCAAGCCCCGTAACCCGTCGTATCCAACTGCCCACATCGACCTTCGTGAACCGTGGTTTCGGCAGACGTGTCAGCCGGCTATAGGCGCTCATAAATCGGTTCAATGCGTTCGATCGCTCTCTTATCACCTCCAGCCCCTCGCGGAGGTCCGCCTCCCAATCCGCAGGTAGCGGATCGCGACCGAGGAGCGCAGCAAGACTCCCAGCCAACGAGTCGATCGGAGCCAGCGAGTTGTTGATCTCGTGTCTTAGCACCTGGATCAGACGTTGCCACGCCTGGCGTTCCTCTTCACGTAGCGGCCTGGTCAAATCGGACAGGACCAGCAGTCGATGCGGCAACCCACCAGCGCGGAATGTGCTGTGGCGGATCTCCCATAAACCGGCTCCACCGGGGAAGGCAAGATCGACAATCCGCGGACTGTCACCGTGCAGACACTCGTCAAGGTGGAGCTCGATAGCACTGTGCGTGAGCAGCCGCACGGAGGGTTCGCCCAGAAGACGCTCGCCATACTGGTTGACGAGTCGGAGCTTGTCGTCAGCGTCAAACGTGAAAACGGCAACATCGATCTCCGCCATGACTTTCCTCAAAAGCGCCGTCGCCTCTAACGCACCGAAACGCTGCTCCCGCAACGTCTCGCTCAGCTCGTTGATCTCCAAAAAGACTTCACCCATCGCATCGTCGACCCGTGCGTCTCGTGCTCTGAGCGTAAAGTCCCCTTCGCGGAGGGCTGCAAGCATGTTGGACGCCGTCCGCAGCGGATAGACCACACGTTGCACGACGAGACCGGCAAACCCCCACCAGGCTGCGACAACGAGCAGCGCCACGGTCCATTGCGTCTTGGGCGCGAAATCCCCTACGGATAGCAGGATCAGGGTGACAACGGTTCCCGGCAATCCAGCAAGGATGGCAAAGAACAGGACGCGACGCTCAAGGGGAAGACGACGACGTCTAGGACCCGGGCGTGATCGCGCCTTGGGGCGACCGATTTCCCCAAACTCTGATTCGATCTCACTCACCGCGAGTCAATCCGTGCTTACCCAGGCGGCGGTAGAGACCGCTTCGACTCAGACCCAGCGCCTTGGCTGCTTCCTTGACGTTCCCATCGAACCGATCCAGGGCTTTTCTGGTCAGAACCGCCTCGACCTCGTCCAGGGTCATGTCCTCCAGCCGCCGGGCAGATTCCGGAACTGCTCGTAAAGCGAGATCGTCCGTACGAACGACCTCGTCACGGGCCATCAGCACTCCACGCTCGACCACGTGATCGAGCTCGCGGATGTTCCCAGGCCAAGGGTACTCCACCAGCACCTGCATGGCCTTGGTGTCAAATCGTGTCACTTTCTTTCGATAGCGCCGGGCGTGATTACCCAGAAAGTGCATAGCCAGAGGTGGGATGTCATCACCGCGATCTCTCAGCGGCGGAAGTGGAATCTCGACCGTATTCAGGCGATACAGCAGGTCCTGCCGGAACCGACCCGCTTCCACCTCCTTATGCAGCTCGGCGTTGGTGGCTGACAGAATGCGAACGTCCGACCGCCGTGTCTTCGACGACCCGACACGCTCGAATTCGCCCGTCTCCAATACGCGAAGCAGTTTGGGCTGAAGGTTCACCGGAAGGTTGGCGATCTCGTCCAAGAAAAGCGTCCCCCCATCCGCCGCTTCAAACCGTCCGACGCGGTCCGTCTTCGCATCGGTATACGCCCCTTTCACGTGGCCAAACAGCTCACTCTCGAAAACACTTTCCGGAAGCCCAGGCACGTTGACGGTAACCATCGGGTTTCCCCCACGGAGCGACATGACGTGCAGCGCATGGGCGATGACACTCTTCCCCGTGCCATTCTCCCCCAAGATCAAAACGTTGGCTTCAGAAGCTCCGACACTGGCAATCATACGTAGAACGGGCTGCATCGCCTTGGACTCGGCGATCAGCTTGGGTATACCTTCGTCGCGCAAAAGGCGATGGGCGGCCTCTAGCCGCTGCCCTTGACGAAGCGCCTGCACCAGTTCGACCTGCGTTCGCAGGATCGATAGGAGTCGCTCGTTGTCCCACGGTTTCTCGACGAAATCACGTGCCCCGCGTCGCATGGCCTCCACGGCGACCTCGACACTGCCATAGGCTGTCATCACCACGACGGGTAGAACGCCATCGAGCTCCTGCACCCTCGGCAGCAGATCGAGACCCTCGCGCCCGGAAGTCGTGTCCCGCGCATAGTTGAGGTCCATCACTAGAGCGTCAAATTCCTTTGACTCCAACTCCGCGATGATGCCCGCCGGTGAAGAAACCTCCGTGACTTGATACCCTTCAGGCTTGAGCAGCAGGCGCAGAGCCTTGAGTACGTCGGGCTGATCGTCGGCTATGAGAATACGGGCCATGGTCGCTCTCTGATCGGCGCGTCAATTGTCATGATAGCGTGTCTCACGAATCCCGCGACTATCTGAACCGCATCCTTCAGCTTGCACGGATCCCAAGCTACTTTGGGACGCGGGGCAAAAGCTCAGCTGATTGAGCGAGTACCTACGCCGATCGCTGTCAATGTATCATCGCGGATGCGATATGGGTATGGGCATTGTAGGTCTCGGCCGGTGGATCGTCCCGCGTTCCGAAGGGCTCGCCTTTTCCGCGATCATTCCGCTACACCCCGGAGCGTCATCACCGCATATTCTGCCAGAAGCACCGGACCGATGCCGTGAGAATCGTTGGTCCGAGGCCCCTGATCCAAGTAGGCTTCCACTGACGATCGAGTCGAGGTTCCGGGGCAGATATTCTCTATCTTCCCGCCGATCGAGATCATTCGTGACATCCCTTCGAACCCTCGCTCGACCACGTCGATATGTTCATCGCTAAGCCACCCGCGCTGCACGCCCCGGGTAAGTGCATAGATGAACATCGCCGTGCACGAAGTCTCCTCATAGCTATCAGGCCGGTTGAGCAACTGATGCCACATCCCACTTGCCCCCTGGTGGCCTGCAATGGCCTGGGCGAAATCCTGATACAGCGACAGAAGCCCGTCACGGCCAGGGTAGTCCTGAGGAATCGTGTCCAGCACTTCGGTCATGGCCAGCGCCGTCCAGCCGTTGGCCCGCCCCCAATAACCTGGCGACGGCCCCGGCCCATGCCAGTTCCAACCCTGATGGTACAGCCCGACCTTCGAATCGCGGAGCTTCTCGGTGAAACCATCGAACTGTGCCAAGACATCGTCATAGTACGATTCATCACCCAAATGCTTGCCTGCTTTGGCCATCAGCGGCGCGACCATAAACAACGTGTCCATCCAGATGCGGCCTCGCTCAGGGTCGCTGTGGTAGGCAATCAGCCCCTCCGGTGTTCGGGCGACATCATCCCGGAAAAATCGTGCTGCCTCCAATGCCTGATCGAGAAAACGCGTGTCACCGCTGCGATGCGAATACTCCAAAATGGCGTGGGCCATGGCACCGATGTGGTCGATTGGTTCATCACCACCGTGAACGCGAATGCGCCCATCTTCATCGTAGCTTTCCAGCGACGCCCGGACCTGTTCGAGATACGCTAAGTCCCCAAGCTCCTCACGTAATAGCAGAAGTGCCCACAGCGTGACACCTTCTGTGTAGCGCCAATCGTAGATGACGTATGGGTCGTGGCGTGCGCTGTCGATCACACCCGGGTACCCACCCACGATATACCGCTCAGCGACGATTCGAGCTTGCAGCTCGGGGTTCACTGGTGCAGGAAGATCCAGTACGTTCAGCTCGCACCCACCAGAAACAAGCACAGTGCATGCTGGCAGGGCGACTGCTGCGGCGAACCGCAGAACTGACACGATCCACCCCATTTCTGTCTCACCAAGTCTTTTGAGGGGCCTGCGATACCTGCGCCCCTATGTCGCAGGCCTTGGCCTGCGCGGTACAACGATTGCAATTGATGCTGACACCGCGCAGTCAGCACGCGCAGACTTACACCAATATTACCCCGTCTCGGATAGCAACGCCCGACGACCATACCGGCTATAAATGGCTCCCAGGGGGTTGTGCGCTAGCGTGCGGTCCTTAGCTACCAGCGTGGTGACCGGTGCCCGGGAAACCATGCTAAAGATTGCGTCGTGGCCAACACACAATCCGCACAGCACGTTTAACTGCGTCCCCGCCTCATTCAGCAGCATGGCCTGACCCGCCGGATTACACATGCTCTCGTGCTTTCGCCGCGGATCTATCTGCTCCATACCCAGAGACTTCTTGTCGACGCCACACACTTTGCAGCACACTGACACCACCTCGAACTGTTGTCCAAGAACGTCCGCGATGGTCTGGGCTTCGTCGGCTAGCCCGATGCAGAAAGCCAACCCGACCTTTTGATACCCCAGTTCCTTCGCCAGGAGCATGATTTCGCGGATGCGCGGTTCCTTGCAGTAATGCCTGGCTTCGATAGCCGTCGCCGCCCGGTGCAACTCCTCGACGCCCCGCACCCGATAGGCGGCTGTCAGACGATCCGCATCCCCAAGACAGTCCTTCCCGTTGACACAGTCCTTGGTCTCGCAGTGAGCACAACGGAGGGTCGCCGTGGATCGTGCCATAGCCATGCTCCTTACTCGGATGATGTGGTCAGGGCTTTCGCTTGCACGGGTACGAAACCGCTCCAGCTTCGAACCACCGGCAACAAGTTACGCCGTCGGACCGGCGAGTGCAACAGCTCTTCTGCTTCCCCTGGGGGAAGGTTGAGCCGGAGGAGATTGCAGCTCATCAGGGGCACGTCGGTGTTGGTTTATCCTTTGCAAGCATCACGATCGTCCCCGCGATCAGGGCCAGCAACGTCATCCAGGTCACACCCCATGCGGATAAGACCGGGATCGGCGGACCACACCCCGATAGCACCGGTGGCCCCCCGGGCTCCGTCCAAGTCCGTAAGAACCCTTCCCAGTCGTCGTAGTCGACGTCTCCGTCGCCGCCCGAAGTCACCGATCTTACAACCGGGTCCAACCCGGCCGTCAGGGCCCGTGAAGCATTGCTCGAATGCTTGATAGTCATCTTGATCCATGTCGCCGTCGTTATCGAAGTCTCCGTGGGGCGCATCAGCCTCGGTCACCGTAAACGTGAACGCATAAGCGCTCAACCCGTCGTTGGTGCGATACGTCGGTACCCCAGCGTGAATAGTTGGTCCAAAGACAGTTCCCATACTGCTCCAACCTCAGGAGCACCGGTCACACCGTCCGCCAAAGATACCAGCTCCAGCAGGTAGTGTCGATCGGATGGCGGCAGTGCCGCTGGGTTGGCGACGTTGCGACAGGCGCGTGCGTCCGCCTTGAATGAGACGAACATGTTGGCTGGTGCATGAGAAGGATTAGCCCAGACGTAGAAAGCCTCCCAAGTCTTGCCCTCGTTTCGATCGAGCGTAGACCGGTAGTCCGTATGATAAAAGCCCGTCCATCCTAACCACTCGACGGGATCGTTCGTGTGATACACTCCGGCGAATCCGACCCCGCCAGGCTCAATCAGAAGGTCGAGTCCGCTGTCCCACCCGTCAGTCGCGTCCTACCGGACGCCAAGACTGCCTGCATCTCAACTGCACACCGTACCGAACGCGAAGCGATACTCGAACGAATCCTGGCCCGCGGTCTCCTGCGTCAGACCCAGGAAAGCCGCCACAGCAACAAACACGACGCTCGCGTTGCGATATGACATCGCTGACCCTTCTGCTGATTGCACACCCCTAGATGACTCCGCTGCTTAACATTCTATCAGACACCAAGCGAGACCAGCAGTCACTGGTGGGATGGCCCGCGCGCGTTGGGCACGGGTCGTCCAATCCTTCTCTGCAACCCGGTACGTCAGCGAGCCACGAATCGTGAGCCCAACCTGGGGCAGGGTGGGTACTTCTCCGACTTTTGGCCCCGGAAGCGCTGCGGCGGTTGTGTAGATGCGGATATGGACAGCCGGCGGCGACCACGTCGCTGCACCTCGATTGCCGGGACAGCGTAGGCGGAGGTGGCCAACATCGGATGCCAATCGGACCCAACGCTCGGCAAATGATCGACCATAACGCAGGTCGAGCTTCCTCTCCGTCCGCCCCAAAGGCACCGTTCCCGGCAAGGACGGCTCCACGCGCATCAGCCTCCCCGTAGCGACCGGGCTCGCCGGTAACGTAGTGAGTCGCCCAAGGACAGATGACACATCGGGACGACTTTCGTAAACTCCCACCAGAAGGGCGAGTGGCGGAATGGCAGACGCTGGGGACTTAAAATCCCCTGTCCTTTTAGGACGTGCGGGTTCGAATCCCGCCTCGCCCAATCGAATCTGCTCGTTTTTTGCACGCTCCCGGGGCTCTTCGCCCTCCGCCTGTTTTAGGCTGCCCACGCGTCGTAACTACATCCTGCTGCACTTGTGTGCTGTGAAATGCGTTTCTCGGCGCCAGGCTTTCCGGCAAGGCAGATTCCCTCCAACCTCCGAGTCGTGGCTCTGTATCATTCCAGGACTTGTGGAGGCAACCTGTAAGAGTGCGGGGTACGATCGATCGTTTAGCCTATGAGGCTCCGTGCGCAACAGGTTGTCCTGCTGGTGCGCGGATACAGCGGTTCGGTGACCTGCCGTCATTGGTGCGACGTGGATGGACGCCGTGATCCAACGAAGAAGCTGGCGACTTGGGCGGGCTCATGCTGAAACGGACGGAATACCTCGATGGGCAGATGGGAGCGGCAAGACCGGCAGGCTGGACCGGGCGAACGAGCGCTAAGCATGGCGAAATACACCCTTTTTCGCTTGGATCTCATGATTTCGCGCTGTAGGATGACGATCAACAGGCTGGCCAACGGGGGATCTCGGTACGTCCGAGGCTCGGCAAGTCACATCCTCACGGGAGGAAGAGGAATGTGCTCTCTTAGGGCGATTCACATTGCGGCGCGGATGACTCTCGTGATGCTTGCGGTTGCGACCAGAGCAGCCGGCCAGTGCCTTTTGCAGGAGTTCACTGCTGCTAATCCCACGGCCGGAGACCGTTTCGGCTGGTGGGTGGACGTGGACGGAGATCACGCCGTCATCGGTGTGCCGTGGGACGACGATGGGTGCTTGGTGTGCGATCCGGACTGCGACACAGGCTCAGCGTTCGTCTACCGACTCGAAGATAATGTTTGGGTGCAAGAGGCGAAGCTCAGCGCTCCCAACGCCGTTGCCGATGAGTGGTTTGGCAATCCGGTGCACATCGACGGGGATGTCATCGTTCTTGGCGCCCGGGGAGATTGCGAAGTCACGTCGCGTGCGGGTGCGGTGTTTGTCTATCGCCGCACCGGTACCGACTGGGTCATGGACGCGAAACTCACCGCTTCCGATGGCGATGCCCGCGATTACCTGGGTACTTCCGCGGCCATTGATGGCGACGTCATATTGGCTGGCAGCCCATCCATCGACTGCGCAGCGGGTGAAAGCTGCGGGGCTGTGTATGTCTTCCGCCACAACGGGTCGGAGTGGGTCGAGGAAGCCAAGCTCACCGCTTCCGATGGGTCCAGAATCGGCCTTGGCATTTCGGTCGCCCTTGAGGGCAATCGCTTCGTCGCAGGCGCGTGGTTCGACGATCACGGAGGCGCCCACACAAACGCCGGGTCAGCCTACGTTTTCTCCCACGACGGCGTGGGTTGGGTCGAGGAGGCGAGGCTCGTCGCCTCCGATCCGGAAGAGGAGGACAGGTTCGGCTTTGCGGTTGACCTTAGTGGTGACAGCATCATCGTGGGATCGGTGTATGACGACGACGCCTGCCCCGGCGACCCGGCATGCAATTCCGGCTCGGCGTATCTTTTTCGGCTTGAGGATACGAACTGGATTGAGGAGGTGAAGCTTGTTGCATCCGACGCGCTGCGCGGCGACCATTTCGGTGCTTCCACACTTCTGAGTGGTGATGTGGCTCTGGTCGGATACGGGGGCTACATCTTTACGAATGACGGCCTCAACTGGATCGAAAGAGCGAAACTGCCCGCGCCTTCTGACGCCGCCAACTTCGGCTGGACGCTGGCCATGAGCGGAGAAAACGTGCTGATTGGTGCGCCCACCACCGAGGTGGGGGCGCCACTGGCGGGTGTGGCTTACATGTATCGTGCTTTCGGTGAACCCGACAGCGATTCGGATGGCATTAACGATTATTGCCAACATGATTGTAACGGCAACGGAATTCCCGACGCCGATGATATCGCCTCTGGGACCAGCCAAGACTGCAATGAAAACGGCGTTCCCGATGACTGCGAGTCAGACTGCAATGGAAATGGGCTGGCGGATGAGTGCGACATTGCCGACGGAACCAGCCAAGATTGCGCCGGCAACAACATTCCGGATGAATGTGAACCCGACTGCAATGAAAATGGCGCCGCCGACAGTTGTGACATCTTTGATGGTACCAGCGAAGACTGCACCGGCGATGGCGTGCCCGATGAATGCGAGCCCGACTGTAATGGGAACGGCGTTGCAGATAGTTGTGACATCACGGGACCAACGAGCAATGACTGCAACGGCAACGGTGTGCCCGACGAGTGTGACATTCTCGGAGGTAGCAGTGAAGACTGCACGGGTGACGGCATCCCCGACGAATGCGAACCGGACTGCAATCTCAATGAAACCGCCGACAGTTGCGACATTGACGACGGTACAGCCGAGGACATCGACGACGACAGCATTCCGGACGAGTGCGAGAACTGGTTTCACTGCCAGACAGGAGAAGGCTACTTTGATTTCGGCCCCCATCGTGTCAACCTCGAGGCGGAGCAACTGGCTATGCATCTGACCGGTCTGCTTCGTGCACCGGACGCTGAATACGAGCGCATATTGGGTGACCTACAGCTTGTCAGAGACGCCAATCCGCTGATTTCAACCGTCTTTGACTACCCGGACTACGCGCCGGACCAGCTAATGGTTAAGCTCGACCCCGAGGTGGCATGGGAAGGCTATGAGGCGCTCAACGTTTTCTATCAAGTTGTAGAAGAACGCACGATTATCCATGATCCCCCATGGAAGTTGATCACGTTCTGCGACAATCTCAATGCCCTCGTGCTGCCCTCAGAGTACACAGTAGTTCCCGAGGTCCTGTACGCGGAACCCAATTGGTATCTCGGGGATGGCGACCACATCACGCTGACGGCAAACGGTTCGACCTATCGTTACACGATCACCCATGGTTTCTACGACTGCATGGACGGTTGTGACTGCGGACAGGAGTGGCTCGTCGACGTTGACGAGAATGGCGGTGTCAAGTGGATATCTTACGATGAGTGGGGACTCTGGCCGGATTGCTTCTCGGACTTCGTTTCCTGTTGTGTTCCTAATGGGGTATGCGGCTGGACACATGATTCCAACTGCGATTATCTGGGCGGAACGGCGGTCGCGGAGTGCCTGGGCGATGACGATGGCGACGGGCTCGACGGTGCATGCACGATGCCCGTGGTGGAAGCTGAAGGTTGCCGACGTATCGTGGTGACGCCATTGCCCGGTACGGAAAGCGTGGCGTTGCTGATCAGTTCTCCAGATTATCCTTGTGTTTTGGGGTACATTGGCGAACAAGGGCGCATCGGGGACTCACCGGTCTACCAAACCCCGCAGGAGTGGGCCACCGTGCATGTGTACGGCCCTGAGATCGTACCGAATACCACGTATGAAATAACGGGTGAGCTGAGTGGCGGCACGTACACCGACAGGGCAGTCGCGATCACATACATGTGGGGTGATGTGGTCTGGGAATACGGCACCGTTGACTTTCTCGATATCACAGCCGTGGTGGATTGTTTCAGACATCTGCCCGCGGCTCCCCCAATCGAATGGTGTGACATTGTGCCCGGCACGCCGAACGGTATGGTCGACTTTACGGATATCTCTTACACCGTCGACGCTTTCCGCAATTACCCGTATCCGTTTGGGCTGCCCGACGACTGCAGTGACTAGTAGCCCAACACCGGGCGATCCGAGCGCCGACTTCTCGGTCCATGAAAACGATCGATTGCAGCCGGCTCACCGTGGATCAATACCGGCGATACCCCGACGCTGCGGGCAAATTCACTCGACGTCAATGACTTGGCCGCATTCTAGCTGGCATTTATCCCTTGACTGATTACCGCATTCGTGCCCCTTTCACAGGACTGCATGGCGGCGCTGACCCTGCTTGCAGTGGTGGCGGTTACGATGGTGCCCACCGCCGCCTCGGACGTCCTTCACCTAAGACTGGTCCAAGAACCAGCCAAGCCGCATAGGAGGCCAAGACGCTCGGCCTCCCATGCGGCTCGTAGCCCTGTCGTTGGTGGACTCGTGTGGTCTGGTTCGCGGCGTTGCGAGGAAATAAACGCGGTGTCTTCCTCGCAATCCGTTGGGCTCCTAAGCGGCTAAGTATTGGTCCTCAAGCGCCCCTCTGATCTTTTTCAGGGCGTTGTTTTGAATCTGCCTTACACGTTCCTTGGTGACGCCAATAATGTAACCCACTTGTTCCAGGGTCTTTGGCCTCGGTTCCGATCCGTCGAGGGGTATCCCGAGGGCAAAGCGCTCCCGGATCACCGTGCGCTCCACGTCGCTGAGACCGGCGGCGTTTTCCAACAGAATCTGCTTTAGCTCGTCGACGCAATCGATGACGACGTCCTCGCGCCGCCTATCGAGGTAGTCGCTCCGTTCCATGGCCGGATCGAACTCAGTCGGGAACTGCCCACGGTAGCGGCTTGCCCGCATCGCCACACGCGAGAACGCCTTAAGAATCGCCCGGCAGGAGTAAGTGCTGAACTTGTAGCCTCGCGAGCAGTCGAATTTCTCCACGCTTCTGAGCAGGGCCATGTTTCCTTCGCTGACCATTTCATTGAAGTCAACATTGCTCAGCCTGGTGCGCTTGGCCATCGCAAGCACCAAGGGCATGTTCAGACGGACGATCACACTTCGTGCGGCCAGGGCCCGATAGCCCCACGCCAGCAGGCGCCGCGTCGCGTTGGCGGTCAGTCGCTTGCCCCGATACCGGCCCAGAATCTGGGCGATACGCATCCGTGTGTAGTTGTAACGCATGAACAGGTGCGATTCCTGCTCATACGAGAGTGCCGGCACGCGCTCACCAGCCACAACAGCGTCGGTGATCGGATCAGGCAAGTCGACGAAACGGGTCGCTTTGCTGCTCACCACCTTCGCCACACCACCGAATAGCTCCTTCTCGACTGATGCCTCGGCAAACCCGGGGTGCTCCACGTAGTCCGTCGGCTCGGTGAGTAGCTTCGTGAGCAAAACCTGATCTTCCGCCGCGAGGCTGTTGATGACGCTCTCTACCGGCAGTTTGACCCCCGGCAGCATGGCGCTGGCAGCCTTTGTACTCGCGATGTCGATCATCTGCGCGGTCATCACTCCACTCCTTCCGTCCGCGGCAGCCGTCACGGTGACCGAGGCAGTCAGCCCCATAACTGCACCCCGCACCAGTTTGTACGCTGGACGGCAGTGTCCGGTTGGTCTCGCCGCGCCGCTGTTACAAGTTCAAGCGCGGCGTGCAACACAACACGCCGAACCACCCATACACCAACTGTCCTAGGGGAGACCTAAGCAAAAGGGGGGACCAACTTGCCAACCTTATTATACCACACTCGGCGGCCCGTGACAAATTCCGAAAATAGTCTTCTGGAATGCCATCTATTCGCGCGTGAGAGAGCGAGGCTTTACGCGGTGCAGCCAAGCTTTAGGCTATTCGTACCGGAGGGCCTCGATCGGATCTAGTTTTGCGGCTGAAATCGCTGGGTACATGCCAAAAAACACGCCCACAAGTACCGACAGGCCAAAGCTAATCAACACCGCCCATAATCGGACGATGGTCTCCCATTGCGCAAAATGTGTAATGGCGAGCGCCCCGACAACGCCCAGAAGCACCCCGATGACACCGCCACTCGTCGTGAGTACGACGGTCTCGACCAAGAACTGTACAGTGATATGTCGCTGCCTGGCACCGAGCGCCCGTCTTATGCCGATTTCACGGGTCCGCTCCGTCACCGTGGCCAACATGATGTTCATGATCCCGATACCGCCTACGAGCAGCGAAATCCCCGCGATGAAACCGAGCGTGAGCTGGTTGTTCCGTTTCTTCTTCTCGGCAAGCTGAAGCCGGGCGAGTGGAACCTTGACCTCGTAATCCAATTCCGGATGCCCATACTCGAAAACGCGCTTGATCATTTCCGAAACGGGGAGCACATGATCCAACCCATCTACCGTGACGTACAGGCCCGAACACTGCATCTTTATGAACTCGCGCGATCCAGCACCAAGCCGCACGATGGTCTCACCAAACTGCCTCGTCGCGGTTGTGAACGGGACTAGGACCTCACGATTCAAGTTCCTCTCCTCCACACCTCGGGCCGGAGCGCCTGCGGTCTGAACCTCCTCGAGGATCCCGACCACGGTAAACGGAACACCCGTCGGAAAGCGCTCCGCAAGCAGCGTCTCACCCAGCGGATCCTCGAATGGAAACAACTCGCGTCGGACGTGCTCACCGATGACGCATACGTTCGTGCTCTGATTGATGTCCTCGCTCGTAATCGGACGGCCTCGACCTATGTTGACGTTGACGACTTCGAAAAACTCCGGGGTGGTCCCTACGACGTTGATCACGCCCTGAAACTCGCCGTGAAGCGCCTTGTAGGAAACGGTCTTGAGGGGAACGACGTGTGAAACGTGGGGGACAGTCTCCTTGATGATGGTCACGTCCTCGCTCGTCACACCATACTCTACGAGACGCGAGGCACCCTGGGAGGACTGCGTCGAGGATGTGGGTTTGACCGAGTTGATGATGATGTTGCGCGTCCCAAGCAACTGAATCATGCGAAGCTCGTCGGCAGACGCACCTTCGCTGATCGAAAGCATGCAGATCACCGCCGCAACGCCGAAGATGATCCCCAGCGACGTCAAAAGCGACCGCAGCTTGTGCAGCCGGAGATTATTAAGACCCAACCAGAATGTCTCGATGCTCAGTAGCTTCATCGTTCTCACGGAACCGGATGCGCGTTTTCTCCCCGCATGACACCTCTATATACGGTGAAAGCCCACGCTGTGAAAGTGCCGCGCGTCCATTCCTGTCGCCCGGGTGTGCGCTGCCCTCAGGACGACGAGTCCCGGATCAGCGGCTGGACTTGCGCAGGCCGGTTCAAAGGCCGCAAAGTTGAGGGTACACCGAGATGCCCAGAAGTTGAAGCCGCGTTCGGTTGATGTCTCATGAGACTAAGGCGTCGACGACTCGACACAGGCTTCGTACGACGGTCGTCCCCAGGAACCGTCCCACCAGAGCTTGGTGGGGACCATGTCAGCCGGTAGGGTGTCCTTCTGCCAGCCGTCGCCGCGCACGGTGACACACCGCCAGGTACCCGACTCGCAGTCGTGGTTTTCGAAAACCTGCTCGCAGCGGTAGTGGAAGGCATAGCCGTTTCCGTCCTCCGTCCCCTCGACGTAGACTTTGTGCGTCTCGGCATGACCATCCACGAAGGACCGATTGTAAGTCCAGTCGCGGCCATGCCACCCGCGAACGACCTTTGTCGGTCCGGGATTAACGCCGTTGATGAAGTTGCACTGCTCTCTCCAGCACGACCATGCCCATCGACCGATGTTCTCCTCGTAATACAGCGTCCGAGCCGGTGTCGGAACACGTGATACCGGCCGCATGTACGGCGAGTTGCTGAACATCTCGCTGCCACCGGTGTACCCGATCATGAAAACGTTCGCGCAGTAGCTGTTGCCGAAGTGGTCGTACGATGACCGGTCACTGTGGGCGACCCAATCCGGGCAGTGCGCACCGCGCGGAGGCCCATCGTCCGCCGGACACATGAACAGCTCCAGGTCCAGATACGTATCATGCTCCCAGAGGTTTCGAGATTCGGTATTGTCCTTGAACCCACCTTTGTAAAGCACCTCGTTCATAGGACGCGAGGACGGTCCGAACCCTGCGGCTGTTCCATATCGGCTGCTCATCCACGCGAAATGCCCGTCCGCGGGAGCGTTCCGTTCCATCGCGAATGGATGACCCGGACTCCCGATACCCGACTTGCCACCCCACTCGTAGGCACCAACGAACTGCGGTTCGAAGCACATCTCGCCCGGGGCATTACCGGGGCACTGATAATACTGGAGCGGGTGAACGGGGATCCCCCAGCCGCTGGGATCCTCGGCCTCGTATACACGACTACTTGTCGCAATGTTCTTGATGTGCGACAGACACACCGACTGTTTGGATTGTCTGCGGGCAGACTCCAGCGACGGCAACAGAATCGCGATCAGCAGGGCGATGATCGCAATGACCACCAGTAACTCGATCAACGTGAACGCGGAGCAGGCAACATGCGAGACCCGCTGATCGCGATGCGTCCAACAACCCATGCCCACAGTCTCCGTCCGACGACAACACCGTCAGCGCCGTAAGTTATCGTACTAAAGAACAAACGAATCCGTGACCTGATCAATTCCCGGGTCGCTGCACCGTAGTGCAACACTTAAGGACGTTGCCTGGGCGCCCCGACCCCCTGTACGAGCCTGGTCCCTCAGTTCGAGCGGATGCCGCCGGACAGCATTTTCGTCAGGCGTACGCTCCAGCCACCCATGCTGAGCGACCGCGCAGCCCGGCATCTAAGTTGTCGTTCCTCTGGGAAAAGGATAAAACGAGGCCCATGGACGTACGAGAGGTCGAGAAGCTGCTGACCACCAGACCGTTCGAGCCGTTCAGCATTTATATGTCCGATGGGTCCGCCTACCCGGTCACCCACCCTGACCAGATCATTCTCACCCACCGGGCGGCGCACGTCGGCATCGGCGGTGCACACAACGGCCGGGTCGTTCGAGACGTCGTGATCTGCGCTCTCGTCCACATCACCCGTCTCGGCCCCGTCCCCAAAACCCCGCGCAAACGATAACCCATCGACGGTCACAGGTCGTCCAACGGCTTGTCCGACTGAGCTAATCTGACCACATTCATCCGTTCGGCGTTTCGTTCGGCGGCGGGGATTCTGCGGACCCAACAGCCCGAGCGACCACTCCAGCGAGATCGTCGACACCCATTTCACCGGTTGCCACGCCGACAATGAGCTCGTACGCCTCGTCTTCATCAAACCTAACGTTCAGATTGTTCATTCGAAGGAAGTGCAGGGCTGCGACGAACCCCGTTCGCTTGTTACCGTCGAAGAACGGATGATTGCGAACAATGAAGAAACAATATGCAGCAGCCTTCTCGATGAGCGTCGGGAAACGCTCGACACCAAAGACGACCATCTTTGGCTGAGCGAGACAGGACTCCAGAACGCCCTCATCACGAACGCCTTGCATCCCGCCGTATCGCAGGATCAGACCCTTATGAAGACCGACCAAGTCCTCCCGCGAGAGGTAGATTGCGTCAACGGGCACGCCTAGTCCGATAGCCGGCGGAGCAGATTGTCATACCGGTCAAAGGCCTCACGTAGAGTGGCGTCGATCCGGGCGGGCGACGTCACCCGCCGCCGTATTTCCCACTGGAAGTCCGGAGTGTTCGTCGTATCGAACGAACGCGGTACGATCCCGGCAAAGTCGCCCATACCGATCGATTCGAGCGCCAACACGCCGCGCTCGAGCCCAATGGATTCGAAGATAGCGCTGGTCATGATCCCACCTGCGAAATGTATTCTAACAACTCGTCAGGCCAAAAGCCAACGGCTCGCTCTATGACTTCCTCAATATCGACGTCCTGCAACGGGCGGACTTCAATGTTATTGACGTCCAGACGCACTTTAACCCCGAATCCGACCGGCTCCCGGACCTTGGCACCAACGGGAAGCTCCGTCGTTTTACCGATTCTGCCCGGACTGAACTCGAGCCGGATGTTGCATTTATCGTCCCGATACTGGACGAGCCGATGGCCTCCCACGAGCTTTGACCTGAGCCAATCGGACTGCGTCGACACAAGGAAAACGCAATCGGTCTCGCCAACGGAAAAAATCACGTCACGAACTAACCCGGCCCTCATTATGGCGTGCCCCGGGAGACGGGACCAGAAGGCACTGCGCACCTCGCCAAAAATGTCCCTAAAACGACTTTCCAAGTTCGTCACTCCGACCGGATCAGGTAAGCGCAGCGGAAACACGAAGACAGGCCCACGCTGGGTCATGACGAAGGTGTCGACGGGGATTGCCGGACCTTGGACATTCGGTTTTTGACGAAACGGCCTGGAAATCTTGAACTCAAGTTCCCCAACCGTCATCTGCTCGTACAGCTCTCGCCACCGTTCACGCGCATCTTCGTAGAACATGTTGAGCCGCGTTCGTTCGTCCTTCATTTCGATCGGTGGGTAAATATCCAGACCGATGGACACCACATGATGCACCACGTCATCCAGCGAAAGTTTGAAGTCGGTCATTGTTGTCCTCCGGCTGTGATCGTATCTGCAACGTTACCCAAACTTGATCCCTTGAGCCAGGGGCAGCTCCGTCGAGTAGTTGATCGTGTTGGTCTGGCGGCGCATGTAGGCCTTCCAGGAATCGGAGCCGGACTCGCGGCCGCCGCCGGTCTCCTTCTCCCCGCCGAACGCACCGCCGATCTCCGCACCGCTGGTCCCGATGTTGACGTTGGCGATACCGCAGTCGCTTCCCCAGGCTGCCAGGAACTCCTCCGCCTCGAGAAGATCCCGGGTAAAAATGGCTGAGCTGAGACCCTGCGGGACACCATTGTGCATCTCGATGGCTTCATCCAACGTCTCATACGGGATGATGTAGAGGATCGGGGCGAAGGTCTCCTCCTGCACGATCGGAGACTCATTGCGAGCCGTGGCGATGCACGGTGTCACATAGCAGCCGCCGGCATATTTCTCGCCCGTAAGCTTCTCACCACCGTAGAGAATCTTGCCACCCTGCTCCTTAATAGTGCCTATGGCCTTCATCATGATCTCGACGGCGGAGGTCTCGACCAGCGGTCCCATCAACGTCTCCGGTTTCAGCGGATCGCCGATGGTGACCTGCTTGTACGCCGTGATGAGCTGGTCCACAAGCTGGTCGCGGATCGACTCATGCACGATGATCCGACGAGTCGACGTGCATCGCTGACCAGCGGTTCCGACCGAGCCAAACAAAATGGCCCGGATCGCCATCTTCATGTCAGCGGCAGGTGTCACGATAATGGCGTTGTTACCCCCTAGTTCGAGGATCGTTCGGCCAAGGCGCTTGCCAACCACCTCACCGACGCGATATCCCATTTCGCAACTTCCCGTGGCTGAGATCAGCGGAACCCGGCGATCGTGCAGGAGCTTCTCGCCGACCGTGCTG
>CAYOQG010000059.1:0-21720 GCA_964405925.1 uncultured Phycisphaeraceae bacterium
ATAAGGAGAAGTACGGTCAGTTTCAGGCTACGCTCCGATATCAGCAGCCCGGCGTGTCGGAATACCCCGAGCTGAGGCGCCCTCCGACGGTCATGGAATTCACCCTCTACGACGCCGAGGGCCTCGACTGGACAGTCTCCGCAGAAGAGGGTCGTACATCCACATCGCCCCGTCGGCACGTCACAGGCTGGCAAGTCCACCCACGGCCAATCGGGCCTGTAAATATCCATAAACAGAGGATCACACGCGGTGTCCTCGAGATACGAACAGCCACCGACACCATCGTATTCGAAGACACTCTCGCACTGCTCGTCCGTGGTACAGGGTTCGACGGCGTAGGCAAGATCACTTGGAGACACTTCGTTGCTAAAGCCCGACATATCGAACTGAATCTGCATGGTCTTGATCTGGGGATCGTGGTCGTGGTTCGGATCCCAGTTGCAGTAGACCATTTCCAAAAATACACGCTGGTCACCGGACGCCAGCGTGATTTCGTTATCGAAGACCGAGATGTTGTGCTCCCCGCTCGCACCAACGGGAATCAACGACGCAACAGCCCCGGGTGCCTGATCGCAAATCTCGCAGATGTCGCCCAGCCAATCACCATCCTCGTCGACGAGCAATCCGTCCACGATATCGCATATGTCGAGCACGCCGTTGTTGTTGCAGTCGCCGTTTGGCTCGCACTCGTCTGGAACGATGTTGAGATTGCAGTCGTCGCTGGTGCCATCCGCGACGTCGCACTCATCGGGTACACCGTTACTGTTGCAGTCCGGACTGAGCCCGAAGTAGACGTCGCAACCGTCGTGCGTGGCGTTCTCGTTGCAGTCGTCAAACGGTTCGCAGTCTTCGGGAATGCCGTTGCCGTTGCAGTCGAGTTCACAAGCGTCATTGATGGTATCTGCGTTGCAGTCCGGCGGGCCGAGGATGTTGTAGACGTACACGGCACCGGCGTCCGTCGCAGCCTCATCGTCGAGAGAACGCCCGATGACCAGGACGCCACCAACCATCGCGTGCTCCAGTCCGAAGTAATCGTCGGTGGAAGCCGATGGGTGCCTTATGTCGGCCTCTTGGATCCAGTCGGACCCGTCCCGCTGAAATAGGTAAAGTCGCCCTACCTGTAGGGACGGGTTACTGGGATCGACGGGTACCGCGCCCATTGCCAGATAATCCCCGCGCAACGTCGCCGCGCCGGCGCGGGGTTTTTCATCAAAGGCATCATCCGGAACCACCTTCGCCGTCCGCGTCCAGGTCGTGCCCTCGCGCTCGAAAATGAAGACGGCTCCCGTGCCGTCGGACCCTGCGATAGAGGCAGTCACGGCAAGCTCATCACCCGATAACGACAGCGATGCTCCAAAGACGTATGTGTATTCGCTGGCGGTGATCTTGGCTTGCTCGGTCCAGATCCCCTCCACCCGTTCAAAGACATAGACGCGGCCGACCCCGGTCGCACTGACAACAACAAGATCGCCATCCGTCGCCACGGCATCCCCGAAATAGTCGAACTCCGTGGCGTCACTGGCGGTTAGTTTGGCGCTCTCGGTCCAACCGGAAGGACCTCGTTCGAACACGTACGCTGCGCCCGCGCGCGTTCCGGCCTGGTCATTGCGACTTGCGCCGATCACCGCAAGGGTCCCACTGATTGCGACGGCTTCACCGAATTCGTCACCTTCGGCTGCGTCGCTGGCGGTCAGCTTGGCTTGCTCCACCCAGGTGCTGCCATCAAACTCGAAGATATACGCGGAGCCCGAACTGATCCCCGCGTCGTCGTCACGCCTCGCCCCCACCAGGACGTAGTTCTCGCTGATCGCTACGACGTCGCCAAACCAGTCCTCGGGTGCGCCGTCGGATGCGACCAGCTTGGCTTGCTGCACCCAACTGGCACCGTCATACGCGAAGACATAAACCGCCCCCGCGCGATCCCCCATGTCGTCAACACCGGTTGCGCCAACGACCAGGTACTGCCCGTCCAGTGCCACAGAGGCGCCCAGATAATCAAACACGACGGGATCGTCGGCGACGACTTTGGCAAAGAGACAGTCATCCTGCGCGGAGGCCTGTGATGCTGAAAAGCCGAAGACTACACCGGCAAAGATGATCATGACAGTCCGGATCATCTGCATGATCTGTACCTCCCTACTAAGTGCCAGCAAAAGACACTCCTGCCCAGGCTGATGCTTTGTCGAAATGTGAGCCTCGACAACCCAAGCAATCAGCCTGCAGCCCGCCCGAGCCGTGTTGCGCCCAAAGAGAAGAGCGGGACTCGACCCACGCAACAGGTTATCAGTCTGCGTCTTTGCCTGCTGCAATACAAGAAGAAGGTATCGTACCCGCGCAGCAAGAGACGCAGCCCAGAGATTCACCCTGGCTGGAATTCTGGTCGCGGCTTCGCGCCGCCGGTCATTCACATCCAACCGGACCGTCGAAAGGGTAGCCAAGACCGCGGAACGCCTCGACCGCGTAGGAGATGTCCATGAAGTCTATCTTGAGGTCGGGAAGGTTACCTGCAAGATCGGTTCGGGTCTTTGACTGCGCCCCATCGGTGTTCTTGAATTTGTCCACCACTGCGGCTATGTCCACAAAATCGGCAATCCCCTGTGGTGAAGAGCAAGCTGTCAAAGTGCAGTCACCCACGAGATCCCCCCACTTGCTCGTGTGTAAGATCAACGGCTCGGAGTACACTGCCTCACCCATGTCGAAGCACGCAGTTGAGGCACAGACGGGCTCGATCGCCTGGAGCTCATAGGTCGCAGAAGGCACGATCTCCGGGCCGAAGATATGGACGGTCCCCCAGGCACTCCAATCCATGAAATGGGGCTCGCATTGCAGCATGGCCACTGTCAGCATGGGCGGCGGGCCGAAGGGAGAACCACTGGACTCCGATACCTCAAAGGGCGGCCCCACCCACATGGTCTTTCCCTCATGCTCCGCGAAAGCCGGCGGTAAATCGGCGAATCTTACACGAATAGCCTCCGGCTCTCCGCCGGGGTTACCACCCTGCAACGCGAGATAGCGGTTTCGGGTCCCGTGCCCTGCGTCTGGCACTACCGGGTCTGGCTCGGGTGCGTATGAAGCAGGGCATGTAAACCAGTCACACGTCACCATGAAAACACCGATACCGGTGGCCCCGTCGAGACCGCCAACGCGGATCCGGTAGCACTTGCCAGAGTTGACCATCACTTGGACAGGCAGATCGCTGGCTTGGTTGCACCCGTATTCTGTGCTGCCGTCGATGGGACCGGAACAGGTTTCCGTATCATCACAGTAAACAGCTGCGAGCACATCAAAGTCCGTGTCGAGCGCTTCAATCGTCAGAGGTCCGTCACAGGTAGCCACATAGTCAAACCAGATGTCGTTTTGAAATCGCCCCGGTGGGTCGAACACGCATCCGCCCGTCACCGTCACCGGCCCGTCGGTGGTCGCACAGCTGGTCGCAAACTCAGTAATGCCATCGGCGATCGGAATCGCATCCCCACTATTGTCATTGGGCGGAGTGGCGGGAGGGCACATGGCGGCCATACATTCTTGACCCGCAAGGAAGTATCCATCACTGCCGTTGCAGTCCGCGAGCGTTCCGTCCTGACACCCCGTTGCCGGGGCACAGGCACAGCACGCGCCATCCTCACACTCATCCGGGATGCCGTTGTCATTCGTGTCCTGGCTGGTTCCGCTAGCAATATCCAAACCGTCGTCGATGCCGTTGTTGTTGCAGTCGTTCGTATTCATGGCTGCGATCGTGTTGATCACACCGTATCCGAACACGTACTGCGGATCGAAGATCTGGTGGGCGACATAGAAGTCAGACGTTACGAAGAGACGGTCGCGCAATTGATCCACCGTCCAGTCCGGGTGGGCCTGGACCAGACACGCTACGGCCCCAGCCACAAGCGGCGTCGAGAGTGACGTACCACCGACACCGGCGTAGTCCGTATCACTGTACGCGCTGACCGTCTGGGTATCCACCCCGCGGGCCAGGACTTCCGGCTTGACCCGCCCGTCGGCGGTCGGTCCGTCGGAGCTGAAAGAGGCGATCTCGCCATCAGCATCAACCGCTCCACAGGTGATGACCTGAAACGCATCCGCCGGAGCACCCAGATGAGACGTTGCGGGATCGCCATCGTGGCCGGAATTGCCGGCCGCGGTGCAGCAATGGACCCCGTTGCCCGTCGCGATGTTGACAGCCACAGTTGTGACACCTGTCAGTCCATCCATATCATCCTGCGTATACCACTCCGAGTAGCGAAGTGACGAGGTGGCGACATCCCCGCCGTTGGCTTCGATGAACTCCAGGCCTGCCACGTAGTTGTCCTCCTCGGCCGGGTATTCATCCGTAGTGTCTTCCGTCTTGCACAGGATGAAGGAGGCGTCGTAGGCTCCCCCCACCAGTTCGCCGGGCTTGTACGCACCCAGCGTCCCGAGAATGTAGGTGCCGTGGCCGTGCTGCCCCGATGGATCACCCTCTTCGATGCTCGTATCCGGATCATCGTCGACAAAATCGTATTCCGCGATGACGTTCACAGGATGCCCCGCGTCGTTGAAGGCGGCGTGGCTTCGCTGAAAACCGGTGTCCAAGATGCCAACGACCACGCCAGCCCCGGTGAAACCTTGATCATGCACGGCGGTCAACCCAATCTGGTCAAGCTGCGCCTCAGACAAGCCGTAGAAGCTCCCACCCCTGGATTTCTCGACAAGCAGACCCAACCGGTGCTCCTTCACACCCTGCGGGTCAACCTTGAAACCTCGGCGGACGGGCTGGATGAGCCTTACCGACGGCAGCCCCGCGATCTGCTCAAACTGCTCCCTGGTTCCAAGAACGCTGACGCCGTTCACCCACTTGCTGACGCGCCGCAAACCAATGCCTGTCGCCGCGACCGCATCGAGATAACCCTGTGCCACGGGCAGGTCATGTTCGTCGAAAAGGCCGGGAAGGGTGCGCCGCTGCTGTCGTCGCTCGATTGCCCGAGGATTGTACGTCGAGACCAGGTTCGCGATACGTTTCTGGAGGCGCTCTTCCGAGAAGATGCCTTTGTCTTTGAACAGGACCCAGGCTTCGACCGGCTCGCCCACGAGGGACTTGTCAAGCTGACGAAGCAGCGTAGGGTGTATCTTGGAGGTCGACTCCGTGCTCGCCGCCTTTTGCGCTGCGACCGGAGTCGGATAAGCTGCGATTATGCTCAGGCACAAGGGTGCCAATAAGATGCCCGTGCCCGAGCCGAGTACAGTACCATTCCTCATTCGTCAAGCTCCATCAGATTCGCGCGGGGACGCTGCGGTGCCCGGAATCCGCACAGGTGGATTGCCTCCAGTCTCCTCAGGCCCTTGATCCCCCGCACTTGGCCGGATTGGTGCCGTTGCTTGTCACTCAATCTCCGCCCGGCGATCCCTCCGCGGCGCCGGCAACGCCCGAATACCCGATACAGCATCATTGTATCTGGAGAGGAGCAAGCATACAAGTTGCTTCTTAGGCCCCTGGCGCTGACCTTCCAAGGTGACCTGGCGCAGCCGACGCTACAAATGCGACTGCAATAATATGAACACACCAAGCCCCGCTTCCGGCGCATGAAGCGGGGCAGGCCAGAAAAGCCCGCCCCGCAAAACCTAAACGCGATCAATTCAACCTACCGTATCCGCCCCACCACTACGGGCACGGACCTGGGCACGGGTCAGCCATCGGCGGACCCGGTGGCGGCAACGCCGTACCACGGAACGCTTCCACACAGTAACTGATGTCCACAAAGTCGATCTTCTGGTCGGGAATCGGCTGAGCAATATCGGAGTGAATGATGTCCGCCCTCGATTTTCGCGGTGCCCCAGGCGTGTTCTTGAACTTCTCGACGACCGCCGAAATGTCGACGAAGTCAACGACACCCTGCGGCGCCGAGCACGGTGTCACACCGCAGTCCCGGACCACGTCACCGATTTTGCTCGTGTTCACCACCAAGGGTGGACCATAATGAGTCGGGTCGTGGCAATCGCACGTCAAGTCGATCAGCCGCAACTCGTACCTGGAACCCTGCACGATGCCCGCATTATAGACATGCACCGTGTCGTATATGCTCCAATCGGTATAGTACGGATCGCAACCCAACACCGCGGCCCACATCGTCGGCGGTGGCACCGGGCCGCTCGATCCCGATGCCTCCGTCACTACGAACGGCTCCTGCACCCACGCGGTCCGACCATTGGCAAACGGGAAGTCGGGCAGGTTCACGAACGTCACCTGAACCGCCTCCGACCGACCAGGATCACCACCCATAAACGACAAGTAGCGGTTCTTCGTGCCGAACCCGATGTCCACTGGTACCGGGATCGGATCGTTGAACAGCGGCCCGGCAATAACGCACGGTGGCACACATTCGTCATCGAAGCCGTCACCGTTACTGTCGCCGAGGCAAATGGAGCCGATTCCGTGCGGAGTCCCAGTCGCCAATGCGCAACACTGCGGGTCAATATCATCGCAGGTGTTGTCCACGTAGCAGCACGCCTCATCCGGGAGGCAAATGGAGCCAGGTCCCAGCGGTATCCCACCCAGCTCGTCGCAGCACAGCGGATCGACCATCACGCACTCGTTCGTACCGAGGCAGCAAGCTTGTACGGCCGTGCACGTCGTACCAGGGCCTTGCGGGGTTCCGCCGAGCTCGTTGACGCAGCAGAGTGCGTCCGCCATCACGCACGTGCCGCCTGGCAGGCAGCAGGCCTCCATACCACCGCAGGTCGTGAAATCGCCCTCATATGCACCACCTTGAGCGTCACAGTCAGCCTGCGTGGTCACGATGCAGGTGTTGTCGTCAAGACAGCAAGCACCAGTCGCCGGCTCGCACACGCAGCAGAAATCGATTGTCCCGTCAGGATTGACAGTTTGGATTTCGCGGCAGATCTCGTTAGGCGGACAGTCACCGACACACGTCGGCGGCGTGGTGAGCCCTCCGGTCGCCATCCGGATTGTTGCCGCCGTTGTGCCAGCATACCCATCAATGATGCTGGCAGGACAGCCCTCGAACTCGATCTGATAGGTGATGTCAAAGAAGCTGTCCACCGCGAACGTCCCGTCGCCCTGGTCATACAAGATGGTATGACCCGGTCCTGGTAGACCGTAGTCTGTACCGCCCGTGATTCGGAGGGTGCAGAAATCGGGATCGCCGAACAGCTCTCCCTGAAGCCTGTACATGTCACTCGCGAATGTCTGCACCGGATCGCCCGGCGTGCGTGGAGCGGTATGAACCTCGCAATAGACCGGCACCGCGAGATGACGGTTAAAGCCTTCGAGGTCACCGGTTCCGGTGACCGTCATATCCAGCGTCGACTCGAAGCAATCACCGTGACCACCCAGCGAACCACCCCCCATCTCGCATGTACCCGGTGCAAGGGCGAGGCTGCAAATCGGGTTCATTACCCCAGTGCAGATGAAGTCCATGTGGATCGGATCCAGCTCGATCGTGGTTCCCGGAGGCAACCCGTCGATGATCTCGTGGACCTCTTGCGGACTGAGGTAATCACATCCGATTGGTGGCAGTGTCACCGTACCGGTTCCGTTGTCAGGCACATTGCACGGATTCGACGGCGGAACACCAAATTCCGCGTGGCAATCGACGCCCGCTTCGCACGCACAATCGATCACCGACGTGTCTCCGGTGATCGGATCGTAATTCATGCACTGCGGCTGACACACATCAGTCACCGGGGCACACAGTGCCGCCTTGCATGCGGTCCCGTCGTCCGTCGGCTCACAGGGGATGTCGACACAGTCGCAGCAGACGTCGATCGTTCCGTCCGGGTTATTCGTGATCGTCGTTTCACAGAACATCCCGGGTGGGCAATCGTTGACACACGTCGGCGGATCGGGGACGGTCGTTCTCATCCGGATCGTCGCCGTCGTCGTGCCCGCGTAGTCGCTCAGTTGACTGCCAGGACAACCCTCGAACTCGATCTGGTAGGTGATGTCGAAGAAGCTGTCGATCATGTACGTACCATCGCCCCGCTCCCGCAAGGTGGTTTGCCCCGGACCGGGCAGACCGTTGTCCGTCCCGCCCAGCACGCGGAACGTGCAGAAGTCCGGATCGCCGAACAGTTCTCCCTGAAGGCGGTACATGTCGGTGTCGAACGTCTGGACCGGATCACCCGGGTTACGAGGACCCGTGTGAACCTCGCACGCAATCGCCACCGACAGATGGCGATTGAAGCCCTCGAGGCTCCCGGTCCCAGCCACAGTGAGGTCGAGCGTGGAATCGAATGTCTCGATCTCGCCGCCCAGTGATCCACCATCCTGTCTTTCGATGTTGATGAAATCCATGTGGATCGGGTCGAGCTCAATCGTCGTGCCCGGCGGCAGGCCCTCGATGATCTCGTGCACTTCCTGCGGACTGATGTAGTCGCAGTCCGGCGGCAGATCGGCCGTACCGCCGCCATTGTCCGGCCCGGTGCAGGGATCAGCCGCCGGCGGTCCCGGCTCCGCATGGCACTCGTCGACACCGCCGCAATCGCATGCGATCACCGTTGTCGCGCCGGTCGCGGGATCGAAATTCAGGCAACTGGCGTGGCACACGTCACTGCCGATACAACCGGTGCTCAGACAGGCGGAACCGTCCGGGTTCGGCTCGCAGACGTCCGGCACACAATCGCAGCAAGCGTCCACCGTCCCATCACCGTTGTCGGTGACGGTCTGATGACACACATACCCGTCAGGGCAATCCCCGTCACAGGTTGGCAGGTCCAAACCGGTCTCCATCCGGATCGCAGCCGTCGTCGTGCCAGCAAAGTCGGCAAGTTGGCTATCGGGACAGCCCTCGAACTCGATCTGATAGGTGATGTCGAAGAAGCTGTCGACATGGTATAACCCACCACCCAAGTCCGTGATCTTCGTCTGCCCGGGACCCGGCAGGCCGTTATCCGTCCCACCGAGAACTCGGAATGTGCAGAAGTCCGGATCGCCAAACAGCTCACCCTGCAAGCGGTACATATCCGTGTCGACCATCTGGACAGGAGCACCCCGTTGCCGCGGTCCCGTGTGAACTTCACAGGAGACGGGCACCCAGAGGTGCCGATTGAAGCCCGCAAGGTCCCCGGTTCCCGTTACGGTGAGGTCAAGCGTCGAATCGAACGTCTCGATCTCCCCACCGAGCGAACCGCCTGGCGTCCTCGCGATGTCAATGAAATCCGTATGGATGGGATCGAGCTCAATGGTGGTTCCAGGCGGCAGGCCATCGATGATCTCGTGGACCTCTTGAGGACTCACGTAGTCACATCCTTGCGGCGGGAGCCCCGCGCTGCCGTCTCCGTCGCCAGGCACGATACAACCCGGAACCGGACTGGGCGGCGGAGCGACGATCGAGCACGCACCCGGATCACGACATTCACAATCGATGATCGTCATGTCGCCGCTGGTCATGTCCACGCGGCCGCAACGCTCCTGACATTCCTGCGTAGGATCGGTGCAGTCCGCCGGCTGACATCCCGTTCCATCGGGCAGCGGCTCGCAAGGTGCCGGGATGCACTCGCAGCAGTAGTCTTGCGTCCCGTCCGGTTGGTCCGTGACCGTCGGTCGGCAGACTTCCCCGACGTCGCAGTCGCCCACGCACACGGGTGCTTCCTGGATACCGCCGGTCTCCATGTGAATCGTCGCCGTCGTCGTGCCCGCATACCCATCAAGTTGGCTACCGGGACAACCCTCAAACTCGATCTGGTAGGTAATGTCAAAGAAGCTGTCGACGTTGTAGAGCCCACCGCCCAGGTCTCTTAAGGTCGTCTCACCGGGGCTCGGCAGGCCGAAGTCCGTACCGGCGGTCACACGAAGGGTGCAGAAATCGGGATCGCCGAATAGCTCACCCTGCAGTCGATACATGTCACTTGGGAACGTCTGCACCGGATCACCCGGATTCCGCGGGCCAGTGTGAACTTCGCAGTAGACCGGCACCGCGAGATGACGGTTGAATCCTTCAAGCGAACCGGTTCCCGTGACCGTCATATCCAGCGTTGACTCGAAGCAATCACCGTGACCGCCCAGCGAACCACCAGACATCTCACACGTGCCTGGTGCGAGTGGAAGACTGCAAATGGGGTTCTCTACCCCGGTGCAGATGAAGTCCATGTGGATCGGATCCAGCTCGATGGTGGTGCCCGGTGGCAAACCGTCGATGATCTCATGGACCTCCTGTGGGCTGAGGTACTCGCACCCGGCGGGTGGAAGCGTCACCGTCCCTGTGCCGTTGTCCGGTTGCTCGCAGGGGTTCGTCGGGAGCGGACTCGGTTCGGCATGGCAGTCGGTGGGCTGCTCGCACTCGCACGCGATGACGGTCGTCTCACCAGTCACCGGATCATAGTTCATGCACTGTGCCTGGCAGATGTCACCGGCGACAGGACAGGTCACACCGTTGCATGCGGAACCGTCGGGCAGCGGCTCGCAGACATCCGGGACGCACTCACAGCAGTAATCGATCGTTCCATCCGGGTTGACCGCCTGGGTCTCCTCGCAGTGCTCGCCAAGGTCGCACCCGCCCGCGCAAACCGGGACACCGCCCTTTCCAGTCATCTCCAGGTAGAACCCGGCGTACGGATCGCCGCCGAACGACCAGGTGTGGCAACTCCCGTAGTCCCCCGCGAATTCGTCGGCCGTGTACCCAACCTCCGCCTGCTCGGTGATGTACCACCCGGCAAGTCCGTCGTCATCAGTGAACTCGGCATAGACCCAGAGGTTCTGCGGGACCGTGACCGCCGGAGCCATTGGACAGGTGATCAGCGAATTGCCATCGACGCTGATATCGAAGCTGCACATGGTCCCTGGAATCGGGGTGGGCGCAGCGCAGCAGGTGCCGCCGGAGTCCATCAATGTCTGGGGGTCGGTGCAGTCGCCCGTCGCTTTATAAATGGCGGTTTCAACGTGATACGGCGCAGCACCAGTGCTCGAAGACACCAATAACGTGTAGGCGGTCAGATCAGCGCTCGCCACCGAGAGAGTGACATCGTCAGCCGCCCAAATCCCGCCACTTTGGCCGGGCGAAAAGTAATAATATGGGTCAACAACGTTCTCGTAGACGGGGGATACGCCGAACTCCGCATGACAGTAATCGGGCGCGCGGCATTCGCAGTCGACGATCGTCTGGTCCCCGGTGTTCGGGTCATAGTTGACACATCGCGGCTCGCAAACCTCGTCCGCGCTGGGGCACTGGTAGTCCTCACAGGCTGACCCGTCCGGAGTCGGTATGCACTCGGTGGGCGCCTCACACGCGTCGTCGATGCCGGTCCCATCGCCGTCACCCTCACAGTAAGTCGTTGGGCCCTGCGGCGTACCACCATCAACGACCACGCAGCAGGCTGCGTCTTCGTCCTTGCAGCCCAACGGCGGGAAGTCGTCGCAGCAGGCCTCGATCGAGTTGGCGCAGGCGCCTCCGAACATCGGCGTACCGCCCAAGTCGAATTGGCAGCACACGACGTCGGCAACGATGCAGCTACCGTCCGGCAGACAGCACGGGGCGGGTCCTCCACAGGGTTGCCCCATCGGAGTCCCACCGCTGGCAAAGCAATCCAGCGAATCCATGTTCACGCATGAGCCGTCGGGATAGCAGCAGCCGGTGACCTGGCGCGGCGGAGTGACCCCGTGCCCACCGATCACCCCGTACCACTGGAGGATCAGGTCCATGGGCTCGAGCGGGAAGAAGTTGGGCCCCTGCCCCGGATAAGGCGGGTCGAGGATCGGGGTATGCTGCCAGGCATACAGGTCGTCACCCATCATGTGGAACGGATCGTCCGGCAGCCAATCGATCGGTGAAAACCCTCCATCGATGGGCTCGAAGTGGATCCAGGGATAGACGTCCATATCGACGTCGGTGTAGATCCCACCGCCTTCCGTGTACGCGTCGATTCTCATCATCCCGAGTGATGGGTAGGCGGGATTCAACGTGATCCACACAGCATAATGGTAAACCTCGAACCCGCCCCAGAACGTCACCGTGATCGGCTCAATGCTTACAAGCTGAAGCTCGACCATCTGTATCTCGACGGGTGCCGACGACGGGTACGGCGGTGGTAGCGATGCCGGAGTCAGCCGCTCCACGATCGTCGACGACTCGCCCGAGCTACCCGGATCGAGCGGTTCGCCCCGCAAAGAAATTCTACCGTCGAACGGGTCCGACCCCGGTCCGAAGAAGTCGGCCGGGAGAGGTTCGCCGATGAAATCCAAATACGTCCCATCGGGCTCGGTGACCCAGTAGTCATACCCTGGTATCACGTCGGCGGCGTACACCCCTCCCGCTGCCGCAAAGGCAAGGCAAGCTCCAAGTGCCATTACCGTCGCTACGGTCATCGACTTCCGCGGCGGTCCGTAACGACAACGATTCGAACGAAACAGTTTGTGTCGAATTGCCCGCATGATCCTTCTCCGTGCCTAGTATTGCCCCCGATCCGGCTCAGGTTCGAAAACACAAATAGATGCTGCGTGCGTACCGCAGCTTGGTGATGCTCCTCGAAGTATAGCGCTTGTGCTGTCAGGCATCGCGAACTGACGCTTCTTCCATGAGGTTCCCTACGGCAAGGAACAAGCCCGAAGCGACAGGCGCATGTCATATGCGGGCGACGTGCCGGCACAGCAACTACGCTGCTTGGAGGAGGTTGTCGCCGTCCTCCAAACAACCCGGCGATCGCGTTCAAGGGATGTGCCGCGACGGATTGCCGTCAATCGGCGCAACCGGACGTCGCAACGGGCGCCGCGCTCCCCCAATAGACGATCACCCAACAAGCGTACACTCGCCGCCGCCTGTTTTTCTCCTCCAAGAACCGTCCAGCTCAGAAGACCAGTTTACCGGCTTCCTCCATCGGTAGCAAGCCGAAACGTTCACGGAATGAACGGACGCCCTAGTAGGAAATACGAACCAAATGGGCTACTCTAACAGCGATTCTTGCCTGTCAGAGGCGACTTTGCGTACTTGTACTGTAAATCACCTGAATCCAATGGGCTCGGACCGGGCGTGCTCGGCCCCCGGCCGGGGCGTGCCCGCGAAGCCTCCCCCCTTGGCAACAACCGCCGGTCGACTGACCGGAAGGATTGAGGGGAATCGGGCGGTCGACAAAAACGGAGCGCAACTCAGAGGGCAGCTTATCGGAAGAGACCCCGATACGATATGCAACAAACGGACAGCGCGGGGCCCGTGCTAGCCGGCAGCCTCACCTGAGTCGGTCGGCTCGGCGGTCTCGGCAGCCTCACTGGCTTTCTTCTTGTTACGCTTCTTCGCCCGGTGCTCCTTGACCGAGGCAGCCGCCTGCTCCCAAAGCTTATAGGCCTCTTTCCGATCGCCCCGCTTCCAGGCAATCGCGGCGTTGATCTTCTGTCTTCGGAATACTTTCGTAGGTCTAGGCATCTCGCTCACTCAACAAACCACGCTTTTCGGCACGTTCAGCCATGGGACGCCCGATGGCCGCAGGAACCCGGCAGTCTAGCCTAATGATCTGGTGCTGCCAAGTGGCTCGTCATCTCGACACAACCGTCGCGGGCATGGAGCACGAGTCATTGGGGAGGGTGGGAGCGATCACGCATCTGCGATTAGGTTCAATCGGAGGATTCCTCGCCGTTCGACGGAGTCTCCTTCTCCCACACCGCTGCAGAGACTGAGGCGACGACCGCCTCGAAGTCGGGCTCACGGAGGGTCCGGAGGTCGAAACAGATGGCGTCGTCGCGGATTCGGGCGATGATGGGCACGTCAGCGTCACGAAGTGCGGCAGCCATCGACTCGGCTGAGGTCCGCGCGGGTCGCCATCGGACGACCACCGTCTCGAGCTCGCAGGTGGGTAAGGTCCCCCCCCCGGCGAAGCTGACATCCGAGCAGACAAAGAAGTCCTCATCTGGCATGGCTTCTTGAAGCTGCTCGGAGAGCTTATTCGCCCGGTCTGCCAGCTCTTCGACCGGTGCCGTTAACGTCGCCAGTGTCGGAATCTGCGAGAAAGCCTCGTCGGGGTCCAGATAGGCACGGAGCGTCGCCTCCAACGCGAGCAGTGTCAGCTTGCCAATCCGATACGTCCGCATCAATGGACTCGCGTTGAGCCCATCGATCAAGTCCTTCCGCCCGACGATCACACCGCACTGCGGACCCCCAAGAAGCTTGTCCCCCGAAAAGCACGCTAGATCAGCCCCTGCTGCCAACGACTCGCCCACACACGGTTCTTCCGGAAGTCCGTACTCACTCAGGTCGAGAAGTGCACCGCTGCCGAGGTCGTCGACGGCAATCAAGTTGAAGCGATGCGCCAGATCGGCAATCGCGTCGATCGCGACCTCCTCCGTAAACCCGACAACGCGAAAGTTGCTGGGGTGGGCGCGGAGCAACATGGCTGTATGATCGTTGATGGCCTTTTCATAATCGGAAATGCGGGTCCGATTGGTCGTTCCGACTTCGCGCAAGGTCGCCCCGCTTGCCCGCATGACGTCTGGTAGACGATAGCTGCCGCCAATCTCGATCAACTGTCCGCGCGACACGATCACCTCTCGCCCGGCGGCGAACGTCTGGAGGATCAAGAGCGTCGCAGCGGCGTTGTTGTTTACGACCGTGGCCCCCTCAGCCCCAGTAATTAAGGTCAACAAATCGGCCACGTGCGTCGTGCGTCGACCTCGTTTGCCCGTCTGAAGCTCGTATTCAAGGTTGCAGTATCCAGAAGCACCATCCACAAGTGCCTCGATGGCGGCATCACTCAACGGGGCACGTCCAAGACCGGTGTGCAGAATGATCCCTGTCGCGTTGATAACGCGTCTAAGAGACGGCACCGACTGCTCGAGCAACTGTTGCTCGGCGCGGGCCAACAACTCCTGAGCATCGACGGGCTCGCTGAGCTGACCGCTGATGATCGCCTCACGGGCTTCGGTGACCGCCGTCTGAACCGCGGATACCACCGACGCCCTCGGTAGACCGTTGAGCCACTCACGCACCTGCTCATGTTCGAGGAGGGTGGAGACGGACGGGAGCGAACGTAGTAGCTTTTTCGTCTGGGGCGTCATCTTCTATCTCCCGACATGGTCTGCCTCGCTCCTATTGACCATCCTCTTCCCCCAGCACACGCAGATCGCCCTCGCGCCTGGTGAACCCGACCCGATCCAAGTACTCCAGAAACGGCACGACGTACTTGCGACTGGAATCCAGGGCCTCGCGAACCTGTGACACGGTCACGCCACCGAGTTCACCGATTATGTCGGTCAGTTTCTCCCGCAGTTGCCGTTCGACGTCGGTGTGCAGGTAGATTTTCGCGTCCACCTTGACAATCTGACCAAGGGCAACCGCGAGCGTAGCCAACCGCTCCCAGCGCTTTCGGTCAGCCTGTGCACTCACAGACAGCCCGTCGAGAAGTGGTGGCTGAAAACCGCCTGCCTTGATCTCTTGAATCATGGTCGCCATCAGTCTCTCATCTGCTCCCGTCAGCGACGGGGCAAAAGCAGGCAAACAGACAAACTGCCCGAGTGTCTTGAACGTCGTGTTCCCCGCAAAGTAATCGAACAGCGGGCGGGAAAGCGAACGGTTGGTCATCCGTTCGAGCCAGCCGATCACCGTGTCAATCGCTCGACCGGGAAGCTCCGGGCGAGTTCGATGATAACGCTCCAACCAAGCACAAAGCCGATGGGCGAGATCATCGACCGCCGCAGGCACCGCATATGCCCCCGTGCCGGCAATCGGAACCCAACGCTTCGTGGTTCGCAGCTTGGTCAACACTTCCGGCACCTCACGCAGTTCAACGCCGGCACGGGCACAGAGCTGCAGTTCGGTGGGCGTCGTGAACCGCGTCGTGCGCAAGACCTCCTCCAATCGATCACCCGCGTCACCCCGTTCCAAGCGAGTGAGACTCTCCAGCTCACCACGCACATCGCGCCGCCTGCGATAGGCAACAGGGCGTAGGACGATCCCACCACCGATCGTCCGCGTCGCGTTCTCGTCTCGGACGATAAAGCGCTGCCCGTACACGGACGTGATTGGATCACCGGATCGGAGCTGGGCGTATGCCGATTGTCCCGGCTCAAGCGTGCTTCCTTCCACCAGGACAACCCGGACCGGCAGCTCAACCGTGCCGATCTCCAAACGTACGACCCTCGAGGATTTCAGGGGACGAGCATAGGTCGGCAAGCAGGTCAGCATCACGTCAACGATCCGCGACGACTGCAGATAACCGGGTGTGGCCAGCTCAGCGCCGCGTTGAACCTCCTCCCGTTCCACACCGCTGAGGTTGATCGCCGCTCGCTGACCACGGACGAGGGCACTACACGTTGCCCCGTGTGTCTGGAGGTCGCGAACTCGGCACTTTTCCCCACTGGGCTTTACCTCGAGGATATCCCCGGACGAGACCTGTCCCCGCAATATGGATCCCGTCACAACCGTCCCGCGTCCCTGAACCGTGAATGCCCGATCCACCGCCATCCGAAAAGGAGGCTGCATCGGTGTGCCTTCGACCTTCTCGGCGACGGAGACAATAGCCTCCCTCAACTCAGGCAGCCCATCCCCGGTCACCGACGAGACAGGCAGGATCGGCGAGTCTTTCAAAGGCGTGTCAGCGAGGAGTTCCCGGACCTCTTCCGCCACGAGTTCCACCATGTCCTCATCAACCGTATCGATCTTCGTGATCGCGACAAGACCGTGGCGGACGCCCAGGAGCTGAAGGATCTCAATATGTTCGATCGTTTGTGGCATGACCGAGTCGTCGGCTGCCACCACAATCAACGCGACGTCAATCCCCGTGGCTCCGGCTACCATGGTGCGGACAAACCGTTCGTGCCCCGGAACGTCGACAACACCAAGCTGGATGTTGCCAATCGTCAGGCCGGCAAAGCCCAGCTCGATGGTCATGCCCCGCCGTTGTTCCTCAGGTAGGCGATCGGCATCGATCCCCGTCAGGGCCTTGATGAGAGCGGTCTTGCCGTGGTCGATGTGGCCGGCCGTACCCAGGATAAAGTGCCGCAGACGCGACTGACGGAGATCCCCCTGGCCGTTTTGGTCGCTGGGGGTAGAGGTTTCTGCTGACATCAAAACTGCACCGGTAGACCAAGTAGACCGCAGACTGCGCCGGGCGTTCGTCGTTCGTTCATCGAAACGCCCACCTCCGCAGTTTGGACCACAGATGGATATTAAGGGCCTCACTCGGGTAGGCAAGTGGACAGACGAACACGGACCAGTATCCTAAAAGGCCGCCGTCTGCCTCGTTGCCGTCGACACGGGGCAGGACTTTCTTGTGGAACCGGGAGGAACCGGGGATAGGTGCGTCAGAATCGTGAACCTTCCACAGACCAGATCAGCTACCCGGCCAGGTGTCCGACGGTGCTTGCCCCTGGCGGCCCTGCCCCTACTCGCGGCTGCACCCCTGTCCGCAACGGACCCGCCTTGGATCGCAACGGGCTCGCGGGGGATGGTGGCGTCGGACTCGCGTTATGCCTCGGGCGCGGGATGCGAGGTCCTCAAAGCCGGCGGGAATGCGATCGATGCGGCCGTGGCGGTGTCCTTCGCCTTGGCGGTGACCCGCCCCTACAGCACCGGGCTCGGCGGAGGTGGGTTCATGATCACCCGATTTGCCGATGGCCGCGTCGTTGTCCAGGATTTCCGCGAAACCGCGCCCGCCGCCTCCACGAAGGACATGTTCGTCAAAGCTGCCCGCCGCCACCCCAGCGGTCCGCCGCCCAGTCGAACCGGTCATCTCGCCGTGGCTGTTCCGGGTGTCGTCGCCGGGCGGTGTCAGGCTTTGTCACAGCTCGGCACCATGTCGCTCGAGCAAGTGACGGCCCCCGCTATTCGGCTGGCGGAAGAAGGCTTCGCTGTTGACCAACATTACGTCGAGAGTACCGCCGACGTGTTGACCGAGTACGAGAGGCATCCGGGACTCAAGAAAACTTGCGTCTACGTCTACGAGACCCATCTGCGTAACGGTGATCCATGGTCAGTCGGCGACACCCTCGTTCAGCCAAAGCTCGCCCGCCTGATTAGGCAAATCACACGTAACGGCGAAGACTTTTTCTACAAGGGACCGGTCGCTGACGCCATCACGAAGGAGATGCAGCGGCACGGTGGCATCATCACCAGGGAGGACCTCGCGGGGTATGCGATGCGCGAGCGTACCCCCCTGCGGTCCACCTACCGCGGATACGAATTGATCAGCATGCCGCCGCCGTCGTCTGGTGGCATCACCCTCGCGGAGACCCTCAATATCCTGGAGACAGTAGACCTTTCGTTGGTTTTCAAACGCGACCCAGCCCTGGCAGCCCACTATCAGATCGAAGCCATGAAGCACGCCTTCGCCGATCGGGCCCGCTGGCTCGGCGACAGCGACTTCGTGGACGTTCCGACGGACTTGCTGGTGTCCAAGGCCCACGCCAAGCGCTGCGCAGGGCTTCTAGACCCGAACAAGTGCCTTGATCTCGACACTTATGGAACCATCCAGATCCCGAGTGATTCCGGCACGTCGCATTTCTGCGTCGTCGATCGATGGGGAAACGTCGTCGTCAGCACCGAGACGATCAACGAGACCTTTGGATCACTTGCAGCGGTGGACGAATGGGGCTTGATCTTGAACAACGAGATGGACGATTTCGGGACCGATCCCGGTCAGCCCAACGCGTTCGGCCTGATTCATTCTGATCGCAATGCCATTGCCCCGGGCAAACGACCCCTCTCCAGCATGTCGCCCACGATCGTGCTCAAAGACGGTGAGCCTTATCTGATGCTCGGCGGGTCCGGTGGACCGAGGATCATCAGCTCGGTGCTCAACGTCCTGCTCGGTGTGGTCGACTATGGAATGTCGCTGGACGAGGCCATGCTGTACGTCCGTCCCCACCACCAGTGGAAACCCGACCAAATCTTCTTCGACGACAAACCACCAAGACCCATCGAACAAGGCCTAGTGACCCGTGGGCACACCCTCGCCGCGAAACACCGGACCGGTGTCGTGCAAGCGATCCTGCGAACCAAAGACGGATGGACGGGAGCCTCAGATCCTCGAAAGGGCGGCCAACCGGAAGGCTACTGACTGGAGAAGCGAACACCCGTAGATCGGGTCCACAAACCCGGCTAAACGACATCTGCATGGAACCCGTTGCATCTGTCGGGCCGATGACCTTCCCCATCGTCTTGGGCATCCCGCTACCGCTCGCCCCAAGATGACAAACCCCTCCCGGCTCGGTCGGGTTTTGCGTCCGGAAACGCTGGCGATTGCCAAACAGCATTGGGTTTGGCCTGGCACTCACCGTATCTTAGACTTAGGTGCTCGACGATACCGGGAACAGCCTGCCGGACGCCGAAGGCGAAAATCGAGGACAAAAACGAAACCTCGCAACGTTTGACGGCGGCTTTGTACTACTGCTTGCGCCACGCCTGGGCAACGGACGTGACGGGGAAGAGGAACATTATCCGACGCCGCAGGCCACCGGTGGGCGAAAGAGACAACCCGATCGCACAGAGGCCCAGATAGGCTCGCGGCACTGCAACCGGGAAGCCACAGGGTGCGTGTGAACGAAGAAGTTGAAACGGTCAGACAGGCATACATGGGGCGGCTCTCGTTTACAGGAACGCAAGACCGGACCAATCCCGGGACCCGCCCTGCAAGCTAATCCACGTCCGCAAGTGTGTTCGTGCTTTCCGTGGGGGGAAAGAAGGCAGCCGGCCAGTCAGGCGACCATCGGGTTGCTTGTCTGGCCGGTGTTTTTTTCTCCAACGAGCTTGACGACCCCAGGTCCGCATAAGTGTCGAACCCGACCCGTTATTGTGTCTCGCAAGTTCCACGACCATCTGACTCGCAAGCTTAACCCTGCACGCATGCTCCGTCCCGGCAAAGGCTCCACTTTTTTCTGAAAGATGGTATGTCAAGACGCGACTTGATTCAGGATTTGCCGTCGCCCACTCGCCGGCTGCTTTCGCGCGTTGGACGATCGACTGGCTCCTGAACCCGCTGAGGTTCTGTCGGTCGATGCTTCGAAGGACGATGGCCTCGGTGCCGATCACTTTGCTTCGTGGCTGCATCCAAGACTGTTCTGCTGCGGCGGCCATTCCGATCGAGCCAGGTGCGATCGAGTTTGCGTCTGAGCAGTTCACCAACCGTGATCAGCTCAACACCTTTGGCGACAACCTGACGCAGGGCTAGCTCGGATGTTGACTTGTTCCAATATCCACAGGCATCGACGACGATCCTCGCCCGCCTTCCACGCGCCCGTAATGCAAGTGCCAGCGCCTTGACCGAACTCTCCAGACCCACACCGAAGAGGATGAATTCGTCGGTGCGCAAAAGGTTGAGGAAACGGTCAGCCTTCGGGTTGCCCAGAAGATCGTCCGTTCGCTTGCGAAAGATCACTTGCTGATACCGCCTGAACAGGTCACACGGGCAGCAAAGCGTGTTGTCCACCTCGACATAGACGTACCGGGGAAACACGGTGAAGTGGACTTTCCGTTGGCCTGGTGTCCCGTCCAGGCAGCAGGTCGAGTGAGCCCCATTGGGCAGCTCGGTAAAACGATGCGATTCGACGGACGAGATGACTGGAGTACCGTACCACTTTGCCCACGCGACGATCTGCCGAAGCGCCGGGATCAGTGACTCGAGGTTCGCAACCGGATCGGCACCATCGGGAGCGCAATAATCACGCTGAGTGTTCAGATCGACGACGACACATTCGCCGAGCCGCCCATTCCAACGTCTTGCCATGCCACCCGCTCCCCCATGCAGCGATGACTGACGCACTGGCCGGCTCTCCCAAGGCAAACCGGCCGTCTCGTGTTTAAGAAGGAGGAAGCGCGGTGAAGGGTCGCCCCAGTCCCTTCCCTGGCCCCTTCTTCCAGCCCGTAGGAACCACCACCCCAGCAGGCATAACAGTTTAGCGTCCCAATGTCGCCCCGGCGACTCAACCCAGGAATATCCGTAACCTATTTTATGGAAATAAGTTATAGGACAAACATTCTTCGTTTATGGGCTAAAGACCGTCTTTGCGCCCACACACGCCGGCGCCAGAAGGCCGCTTCGCCGCTCCCGCTCTCGTGGTACGGGTGGCCCGTGAGGCCGGTTTAGACGTGTATCCAAAGTCCCGGCAACCGGAGCAGCTGGGGAAGGGTGAAGCCGTATCCGGACGCCAGTCGATACCCTATTAGTTATCGGACAATAGGAATGGAGGTCGTCGTCCCCTTAACTGGCTCCGGCGCACTCGCGAACCGATTGGAATAGCAGCGCTGAGCGACTCAGCCCGGCGCCGTGTGCGGCTGCGCGCTAGGGAGTGTGGCCGTGTCTGGCAAAGCTATGCCCCCAAGAGGCGCCGACTGATACAGGGGACCTACTCTCATGAAAACAGCGACCCGGATCTGTCATCTGTCCGTGTGGCCCGCACTTGTTGGTGCTGGTCTAGTGGGATGTTCGATCCAGCGGGATCAGGCGTTTAGCCATGCCTCCGCGCCTCGCGCACAGGCCATGCTCGTCGCTGCAAGGGCTAACGACATCAGCCTGTTCGGCGATCTTCCTGGCACGGCTGGTGAATCGGTCTTTCTCGCGCGTTCGGCGGTGCCACTTATGCGACACAGCTTTACAGAAATCGGCGCCGATTATGACGTCGACGTAGACAGCACCGGCAAGCGCATCGTCTTCGCCTCAACGAGGCATAGTGTCCACCCGGATCTCTATATCAAGTCGGTCGACGGTGTCGCCGTCACACAGCTCACCAGCGACGCTGCATCTGACGTTCAACCTGCGTTCAGCCCGGATGGCTCCCGCGTCGCCTTTGCCAGCAATCGTGCAGGTCAATGG
>CAYOQG010000060.1:0-21324 GCA_964405925.1 uncultured Phycisphaeraceae bacterium
GATGACCATCGATGTCAGTCTCGCACCGCCACGTCGTGGCACCGCCGAACGGACTATTCCTGACTTTCAAACCGGTGCAATCGAAGATAAGGGTGGGATGATCGGGCCGGACATTCTCATTGCTGATCTGCAGGATGTCAGGCGTTGGGGTCGCGTGGGTGATATCACCGCCTATTCGGTGGGGACGAATGCGTGCAACATCGGTGACCAGCGTGCGAGCTGGATCGCCCACACCAACGAGCATCCGGTGATCGCCCAGAACATGTATCGCCTGAAGGACGACCGGTTTGAGCAGATTGGTATGAGTTGGGTCAAGCACGGCTTCTACGCGATCAACGGCCACCTGTGCGGTACATGCACCGACCTGACCGAGGGGGCGGAGCTCGGTGTGGGTTGTTCGGACCCCTATTCATCCTACCTCAACGGTATTCAGGGGAACATGAGTCTACTTTCTGACGTAAACGCCCACACAGGATACTTCCCCTATCCGTGGACAGCCCCGGCACCGGCATCACTAATCAGCAAACGACTGCAAGTACACGACGCCGACTTGGATCCGGAGCAGAACGAGGGGGCGATCTACTTCATCCAAGGCCACTATACCGCAGCCGATGATCTCCAAGCAGGTAACGGCAATAACAGTGCGTCCTATCGTCGCGTTGTTATCGCGCTCGGCGGCCGCTGCGTCGGTGGTGGCAGAAATGGCGACGCCTGCAACTGGAACCCTCAGTGGGAAGACCGCGAATGCTGGGTCTGCAATGAGGGTGACTTCGACATGCGCTGCGAAGATGACGCTGATTGTCCCGGTGTGAGTTGTCTGACGGAAGCCGTGTGCGACCCGTACATCCCGTATGTATTCAAAGTACTGCTCATCAGCGGGCAAACAGCGCGGGGTCAGGCGGCTGTCCGAGCCTGGCAGGATATGGACTCCACGGTCAACGAAACAGACATCCAAGTTCCTGGTGAAGGGTTGTTCATTCTGGCGGCGAAGGCCAAGACCCTGAACAATGGATATTGGCGCTATGAGTACGCGCTGCAAAACTTGAATTCGGATCGTTCCGCTGACTCCTTCCTCATACCCATTCCGAGAGAAGCCTCCATACAGAACATCGGTTTCCATGACGTGGACTACCACAGCGGCGAGATTTATGACTTGACCGACTGGGAGCATATAACCGCGGATGGGTGGATGGCGTGGTGGACGGATACCTACGAGCAGAATCCCAACGCCAACGCCCTCAGATTCAGCACAACGTACAACTTCCGGTTCGACGCAAACGTCGGTCCTGGAACCACAACCGCGACGATTAGTCTGTTCAAACCGGGACAGCCAACGGAGGTTCAGGGCAGGACTATCGGACCGTCACTCGACGTCATCGATTGTAACGGCAACCAGATCGAAGACAGGTGCGACGTCGAGTGCGCAACGGGCTGTCAGGAACCCTGTGGCACAAGTCTGGATTGCAACGACAACGAAGTCCCTGACGAGTGTGAGCCGGACTGCAACGAGAACGATATCGCTGACGAGTGTGACCTCAGAGATTGCCCACCTGACGACCTCTCTTGTGCCGACTGCGATGACAACGGTGTGCCCGACGAATGTCAGGATGACTGCGACGGGGACGGCATTCCGGACGTCTGCGACACCTACGACGACACAGACGGGGACGGTGTCTCGGACTGCTTCGACCTTTGCCCAGAGACTACTCCTGCGGACGCTTGTGAATGCCCGGCTCTTTGCTTGTGTTGCTGGGATTTCGTATGCGTACCGGAATACCCGCGGGAAGCCTGTATCAGCCAGGGCGGCCGCCCGGATTGTATTGAAATGCCATGCCGCAACGGGTGTCTGATCGGTGACGGGGATGGCGATGGGGACCGCGACGTGTCGGATGTGGGCGACCTCACACAGTGTTTCAGCGGGCCCTACGGTATCCCGGGTTATCTCACACCATCCGCTGAGTGCCTGTTCCTGTTTGACTTCGACGACGACGACGACGTGGACTTGGACGACTACGACCAGTTCGAGCCCATTATGGACGGTCCCAAGTAGTCGGACGGCGGGCCGTGGGCTGAGCTTCTGACTTTGTAGCGCCCTTGGGGTTCGTGCAGCCCGCCGAAGACCGGTAGCGCCGCCGTTGGTGTGCTCGGCGATGCCCGGGTCTGCAGACTACGGTCCGATCGGCGGGGGCACGCGGACCGCACCCCGCCGCGTCAGATCTTGGACTTCAACGCCCTCCGGCGCGGTGTAGGTGAAGTGTCCCTCGTCGAAATCGACGTTGACCTTGATGTCGGTCAACTCGAAGGAATACTCGATGGATGCGAGCGTGTCCGTTCTCGTCAGCTTGACAAGGATGCCGGTCTCCTTGTCGACGTAGTGTCGTGACGTGATTGTGCCACCCCCGGCCTTCGCTTCAAAGACGTACACGGATTTGCCATTGATTATCTCTTCGGGGAGACGCTTGATTTCGTCCACCCCGCGGAGCCCGGCAAACAGTTGGCGGCCGCCGATCGGTTGAAGCTGTCCAAGCAAGGGACGCGATTTGGTCACCGTCCTGCCTTCGTGCCTTGTATCGTCTACGTACAAGAATTCGCCGTCGAAGACTTTCAACACGATTTGCCCGGTCACGATCCATTCACCGTTTGGTTTCTCCAGGGCGACTCCGTTCTTGTATTCTGACCTCATGAGGACCTTCCCGTCTTTCTTCAGTGTGTCGCGGGTTCCCTCGCCGTTCTGTTTCTCGCGCTGGCCTTGCGTTCGCTCGAAGTGCGTTTTGAGTTTGGCCGATGCGGATTGGACCGTATCCCATTTGGCAATGAGCTCGCTAATTGCGGTACTCACCTCCACAGGGATGGGCGGACGAACCGCCGCCGGTGAGGGTTGCGTGCGCTTCGGAGGTTCGCCATCCATCGTGGGGTCTGCGGGTCCCGCGTTGGGCGTGTCTGCTGTCGATGGGTGTTCCCCGGCCGGAGGCTGCGCCACCGTCGTCGTATCTATCGCTGCGGGAGACTCTTCCGCGGCGGCGGCGGGGCCTACCTCCACGGGTTCCTCGTGGCTGCATCCGACTTGGCCCCAAAGGCCCGCCAAGGCGACCAGGTGTACGCTCAACGAAAGGGTTGTCCTGACCATTGTTGTTCTCCGAGTTCTTGCACTCTGAAGACGCGAGGCGATCGCGGGGTGATGTTCGGTTCTGCCACCCAGCGTGTGACGCCCACCGACGTTCATGCCTCGGCTGCAAAGCCTCAACACCACATTGTAACAGACCCACGGAACCGTGCTGCGCTTCCGACGTGTAACGAGCAAAACCCGTACTAACGAACACATACGCCCAATTCGCAGATCCGTCGTCGGGCGATTCCGATCCCTCGCTGCAGGCTTCGCCTTGGCACATTTGGCTGAGGTCCGTTCCACCCATCACTGCTGCAGGCGACAACCGAGGTTGCACGGAGTAGGATCACGCCGGTAAGGTTATCGGTCAGGCTCGGTTTCGCCCCGAGATTCCGATTGTTGAGGAGTTCCAGATGGAGAAGGCCCAGCGAGCGAATATCGCCGCGGCGATCGAGCATGAGCAGGTAAGTGCCATCGTACGAAGCAATGATCGAGACGTCGCCTTGAGGGCGATGAGGGCTGCCGTCGAGGGCGGTTTCCGGATGGTCGAATTCACTCTGACGACCCCGGGCGCGATCGAGCTCATTTCAGCATTCCGTGAGGATCCCAACCTGCTGGTCGGTGCCGGGACGGTGCTGACGGTGGCTCAGGCACGTGAGGCCGTCTCTGAAGGAGCACAGTTTCTTGTTTCCCCGATCGTTGACCAGGCAGTCATCGCGGCGGCCGCCGCACTTGACGTTCCGAGCATTCCCGGCGCCTACACACCTACGGAGATGCAGGCAGCCCATCGCGCCGGTGCGGACTTCGTGAAGGTCTTTCCCGGCCCTGCCGGCGGGGTAGAGTTCATCGAATCGGTCCGAGGCCCGCTTCCACACCTTCGTTTGTTCCCGACGGCCGGGATCACCCTGGACAACTTCACCGAGTTTCTTGACGCGGGTTGCGCCGGTGTCGGATTCGTACGTGCACTCTTTGATCCCGGCGAGTTGGCGCGGGGAGACGTCTCATCCGTACGCGGTCGTGCGGAACGCGTCATTCGGCGGCTATCCGCATGGCGAGCCTCACGTTAGGCGTTGCCCTGTGAGGACCGGGGCGAATTGACTCTGCTCTTCGAAAGCCGGAGGTTCCCGCGGGACCGCTCGTGCCGTCAAATCCGCTTCTCAAGTTGTAGCGATTTCGGGACGCGCTGTGCAGCCGTCCGAAGAAACCCATTGTCTTGGCCTTGAGCTGCTGACCGCCGGCCTTTCCGCGCCGTTCGATAACGGGCAAACCAAGCGTAAACGATGTCTGCGCGCACCTTCGAGGGAAACTCGCGCCGACGACGGACCGATACGTTCTTCAGGCGTGGGGAGCCGTATATCATGCGCGCACCCGCTCAACCATTGACGGGATCACGATGGGCAATCTGCTACAAGTGTGCTTGTACAACACGGAGCCTGAGGCTTCGCAGGAATTGGAATCCGCCCTCCGCGGGCTCAACTTCGTCCGCTTGGTCGCAGCGGTGAGCGATCCAGAGACGCTTGCCCAGGCCATCCAAGAGACCGAGATCAACTTGGTCTTCTTCCACCTCGACCCCGAGCCAGGCCCGGTCGTCGAAGTGATCGACCAGGTCTCGACCCGGTATCCGGAAGTCGCCCTGATTGCGGTCAGCCATGGGACAGGGCCTGACGCGATCCTTGCGCCCATGCGGGCCGGGTGTGACCAATTCGTCTGCAAACCCATCGACCCGGCTGATCTGGCGACGGCCGTTAGTCGGGTGGCAAGCAAGCGGTTCATGAGTCAGCCCAAGAGCCGATGCATCTGCGTGACCGGAGCAAGCGGTGGCGCCGGTGTGACATCCATTGCCTGCAACCTGGCACTGGAGATCGGCCAGCTCACTGACCGGGACTGTGCCTTGGTTGATTTGGATCTGCAGTGTGGCGACGTGGCTCTCAACTTTGACTGTGAACCGAAGTACAGCCTGTATGACCTAGCCGTCGCGGGTGGCGACCTCGATCGAACGATTCTCTCTTCGGCGCTCAACAGGCTATCCTGTAACGTCGCGATCCTTTCACGTCCCGAGATCATGGAGCAACACGAGGCGGTCACACCAGAGACCGTCCACCGGGTCATCGATCTTCTAAAGAGCAATTACGAGAACATCGTGATTGACACCTCGAGGTTCATAACGCCCATCACCACAGCGGCCTACACGCATGCCGACATCGTTTTGATTATCTGCCAGTTGCTCGTGCCCAGCGTCCGCAACGCCAAGCGCTACTATGACGCGATGCAACGGCTTGGTGTATCGGCGGAGCGCATCGAGTTGGTCGTCAACAGAGGCGATGGGCGGTCTGGCCGTCTTACGATCAAGGACCTCGAAGAGACCATCCAAAAGCCGGTCTTCGCCTGCATTCCCAACGACTACCAATTCGTCGCCCGGTCGATCGATTTCGGACGCCCGGTCGCATCCCTCGATCAAAGCAGCCCAGTCCGGACAGCCATCCGCAAGATGGCTCAGAAGATCGTCTCCGGCTCCGGTCCCAAGGCCAGGCCGAAGCAGGACCGACGCGGATTCTTCGGCCGGCTCCTCACCAAGTAGGTCAACCGTCCGGTGCGGCAGCACAGGCGAGCCTGACCGGCACCGCTGCCCCCTCCGCAATCGACAAACCTCAATCCTGCGGGTGGAAAAGGGCTTGACGAAGCCCGTCGTGTCCTATAAATCCTCATTCCAGGTACTTGGACGAAAGGTGCCCGTTTGATGCACAGTGATAGCGGCTTCCCGTCCTCCGCAGAACAACGCGACATTCCCGTCGCGCTCACGTTTGACGATGTTCTGCTCGTCCCTCGGCGATCGTCGATCCTCCCCGACGCCAGCGACGTTAGCACATACTTGACGGGCAACATCCGCCTCAACATCCCGTTAGTGTCGGCGGCCATGGATACCGTCACCGAGTCTCGTCTGGCGATCGCCATCGCCCAGGAGGGCGGGATCGGGATCATCCACAAGAACCTTAGCGTTGAGGCTCAACGCCGCGAGGTTCACAAGGTGAAGCGATCCGAGAGCGGTGTGATCCTGGACCCGGTCACGCTGGGACCCGACGCGCCTGTCGCAGAGGCGAAGGAGGTCATGTCACTGCAGAATATCTCGGGCATCCCGATCGTCCGCGACGGTGGGCGATTGGTGGGCATTATCACCCGACGCGATATGAAATTCCTCGAGCGGGATGATCTGAAGGTCGGTGACGTCATGACCTCGGAAAACCTGGTCACCGGCCCACCGGACACCACCCTCGAAAAGGCGTCCGAAATCCTAAACAAAGGCAAGGTGGAGAAGCTTCTCCTCGTGGACGCCCGGCGTCGTCTTGCCGGCCTGATTACGATGCGCGACATTGAGCGCAGCCGGCACTACCCGGGAAGCTGCAAGGACGGCCGCGGTCGGTTGCGCGTCGGAGCAGCGGTTGGTGTTCATGACTATGAGCGGGTTGAGGCGTTGATCGACGGTGGCGTTGACGTCATCGTTGTTGACACCGCTCATGGCCACACGGACAACGTCATTGAGACGGTCAAAGGCGTCCGAAAGCGCCACGACATCGACATTGTTGCAGGGAACATTGCCACGGCAGAGGCGGCGAAGGATCTGATCGATGCCGGGGCACAGGCCCTGAAGGTCGGTATCGGTCCCGGCAGCATCTGCACCACGCGGGTTGTGTCCGGTGTTGGTGTTCCCCAGTTGACGGCGATCATGGAGGTCTGCCGCGTTGCGATTCCCGCGGGAGTCCCGGTGATCGCCGACGGTGGGGTCCGACAGTCGGGTGACATCACCAAGGCCCTGGCAGCCGGGGCCCATGCGGTGATGCTGGGCTCACTCCTCGCCGGTGTCGAGGAGGCACCTGGTGAGACGGTGACCTGGAAAGGGCGGCGGTTCAAGGAATACCGTGGAATGGGGTCGCTGGGGGCCATGGTCAAAGGCTCAGCCAATCGATATGGGCAGAAAGCTTCCACAGCGACGACCAAGCTCGTGCCGGAAGGCGTTGAAGGTCGCGTACCCTTTCGTGGTCCTCTGACCGACATCGTCTATCAACTCGTCGGCGGGCTCCGCGCGGGAATGGGCTACTGCGGAGCGGCTACGATCGACGAGCTGCGGACACACGCTGGGTTCTGTCGTGCTACCGCTGCCGGGGTCACTGAGTCGCACCCCCACGATGTCACAATCACAAAAGAGTCACCGAATTACGCCTTGGAGTATCGAAATGAATAGACGGGTCGTCCGCCACCTGGGCAGGTTCTGGAGTACCGTCTGGTCCGTGGGACTGGTTTTCTGTGCGGGGTGTCAGTTGATGGTGAATCCCTTCACGGATGAGCTGTCTGGACAGCCACCAGTCACGACAGCCTCGGCTATCGCCGTCCGTGCCGCAAAGGGACAAGCAAGCTCGTTTCAGCGCCCCTTCGCGCAAACGCGGGTCGACGCGAAGGACGGTACGGTTACGCACGGGCCGTTGTTGTTTGAGGACGGGGCCGAAGAGGTCGAGGCAGCAGACGTCACCTTCGCCTGGACAGGTGACGATTATCTGGAATGGTTCATGGGCGGGGGACGCTTTCTGATCAACACCGTGGTGTGCCCGATCAGTGCCATCGTGACGCCTCCATGGAACGCGATGGCCAGTGACGGTGTTCCTGCGCAGCGCGTGCTGGGGTTGGAGGTTCACGACTGCGCTCGGCATACTGCGTCCGCCCGGCCTGGGGCTCTCCCGGCCCGATCAACCGGAGCATCTGGCTGACGTCTGATCCGATTGACCGATAAAGGTAACACAATTCGACACGCTAATGACTATCAGAAGATCCGTGCGCTGACATGGCCACCGGGGTCGGGTACCTGGAGATTGGCAGGGTGATGGCATCGGCCCGCTCATTCCGCTCCAAAACGCCCCGATGCCCAGCCTGCGGTCAGCGGGTCGAGTCTGTTTTCGCCACCGACTGCTCCCTCTGTCATTTCGATTTCGGTGACCAGCACGCGACCGGGGCCGACGTGACACCTTTTGCCCGGGCGTTCGCCCGCGGCGCGCCTGGTTGGCGGCGAATGTCGGAGTGGGTATGGTTTGCGGGGAGCGGACGTCTCAAACACCTCGCGTTGATGCGCGCATCCGCCGCCTCTCGCCGGTTTGTGAGATTGAATGTCCTGCTTCTCGCTCTCGGGCTCTCCGTGTTTCAGGTGTCGGGTGTAGGGTGGCGACAAGTGACAGCCTCTCCGGAGGTTGAGCCGAGCGGTTCGATTGCACCCACCGGCAGGGGGTGGTTGCACGTGGCTGATGCGCCAAGACCGCTGGCACCGGGACGGGCGCCGCAAATCCCTGTCGACCTGTGGTGGAACCCTCTGCAGACGATCCTGGCCTTCATCGCGACGTGGCTGACCGGGATGCTCGTGATGTGGCTCATGCTTGTGCTGGTGCGCGGCGGCGTCCGGTTCGCACACGTCAGATCGTACCGACAGGAACAGCGTATGACGGCGGCGATTCACTACGGCACAGCGTGGAGCATACCGGTATTTTTTGGGGCCATCGTCGCCAGCTTGAGACCGGTCGCGTACGCTGGAGAAATCGAGCGCTGGTCCTGGTATGCTTCACAGCGGGTTTTCCTGCTTTCAGGGGCAGTCTTTTCCGGGTTTGGCGTGGTCATGTGGTGGTTCTGGCTGATCCGGCTCGGATCGACGGCACCCGCGCGGACACGTTCCAGAGTTGTTGCCTTCTGGGCCCTGGGGGCACCGCTGATCGTGGCGGTTCTGGTGGCGGGTTGGTGGTACGGTCTTGCCAGATGGTTTGAGCCGCTGTTTGATAGGCTGCAGATTCAGTTTTGAGGGTCGACACCATGCGTCCCGCGACCATTGTCATCGTTGATTTCGGCGCCCAATATGTCCAACTCATCGCACGCCGCGTACGGGAAAACCACGTGCACAGCGTAATCGTGCCGCCCGATGTGACCGCTGAGCAATTGCGGGGGCACAATGCGGTCGGGTTGATCTTCTCGGGTGGTCCCGGCAGTGTGTATATCGAGGGTGCCCCCCGATGTCGGCCCGAGATCCTCGAACTCGGACTGCCCACCCTGGGCATCTGCTATGGAATGCAGCTCGGATGTGAGCTGTTGGGTGGGCGTGTAGGGTCGACTTCCTCGCGAGAGTACGGACGCATCCAGCTCGAAGCTGTCGATGATGGCACCCTCCTGTCACATGTACCGACACAGACCACGGTTTGGATGAGTCATGGTGATATTGTCAATACTCTGTCACCAGAGTTCATATCTCTAGCTAAGACGAAGCATTGTCCGTATGCGGCGGTTCGACATCGGACCAGGCCGTTCTTCGGTGTGCAGTTCCACCCGGAGGTGACGCACACACCATGCGGCAATCAGATCATGCGGAATTTTTTGTACGAAGTCTGTGGCTGCAAGGGTGACTGGCAGGTCAGTCATGTGATCAAGGATGCCGTAGAGAGGATTCGGACGCAGGTGGGGGATTCGTCGCGCGTACTCTGCGGCCTCTCCGGTGGTGTTGACAGCAGTGTGACGGCGGCCTTGATCCATCAAGCGATCGGCGATCGCCTTACCTGCATTTTCGTTGACAACGGGCTGATGCGGAAGGGCGAGGTCGACCTTGTTGAGTCCACGTTCCGACAACACTTTCACATTGACCTGCGGGTCGTCGACGCCGCCGATCGATTCCTGAGCAAGTTGAGCGGTGTTGCAGACCCGCAAACGAAACGGATCATCATCGGGCATGAGTTCATTGATGTCTTCAGAGAGCAGGCCAAGCAGTTCGACGATGCGGGTTTTTTGGCACAAGGAACGCTCTACCCCGACGTGATCGAGTCCGGACATAGTGTCGGAGGTGAGGCAGCCAGCATCAAAGCCCATCACAACGTCGGTGGGCTGCCGCAAGAGCTTGGCTTTGAGCTCATCGAGCCGCTCCGCGATCTGTTCAAGGACGAGGTGCGGCGGGTCGGGGAACACCTCGGTTTGCCCGAGGAGATCGTCTGGCGACATCCGTTCCCCGGGCCGGGCTTAGCCGTTCGAATCATCGGGGCGGTGACACGCGAGCGACTCGAGCTTCTGCGGGAAGCCGACGCCATCATCATCGAGGAGATTCGTGCAACCCATTGGTACGGCAAGATCGCCCAGGCCCTTGGTGTTCTGTTGCCCATCAGCACGGTCGGTGTCATGGGTGACGACCGAAGCTACACCGGGCAATATGTTGTGGCTGTCCGCTTCGTCGAAACCACGGACTATATGACCGCCGACTGGGTCCACATTGACCAGGAGGTCCTTGGCCGCATCGCCAACCGGATCATGAACGAAGTGGCGGGCGTCAACCGGGTTGTCTATGACATTTCCTCAAAGCCTCCCGCCACAATCGAATGGGAATAGTCGGTCTGAATGCGGAATGGTGAATGCGGAATGCAGCCCGGCGGGTTCGGTGTGGTGGTCACTGACAGTTCATCGCTGACTGCCCGTAGTAAGTCAATCACCCACGGTGCGGCACCCATCCCGTTGGGAGATAAATCCGGAGAAGACGATGATCGGTAAGATTCTACTGAGCGTCGTTGTGACTTTCATCATCATCTTCGTTGTGCCCTTCCCCTTCTATGCCGGGCTCGCATACGCCGGGTTGGTGGAGCATCCGGAGGAAGCATCGGCCGCCACCTTCGTGCTCGGTGTTTTGGTCTCTATGATGGGCACCGCGATTGCCTTCGTCCTGATCTTCTGCGTTGCACGCAGCCTGTTCACCACCCGTTGGGGAACGTACGCGTTCCTCTGGTGGTTGATGTCTGTCATCCACGAGGTAGGCCAATCGATTGGGCCAGGCTATACGTGGATGGAAGGCATCGCCGGTGTCGCTTCAGAAACCGTCTACTTCCCCCTTGCGGGCTTCGTGATCTCCCGAATGCTCAGACCGTTGTCTGACTCAGGACTGGAGAATCCAATCGGGCAAGAAAAGTAGAAGGTCCCCCTTTTCGGAGGCCCAAACCGTTCACGAGTGATCACGCTGTACGTCCAGCGAGCTGCCGACTTCCCAGGTAAACCTTCGCCCCCACTGACAGCAACAATGCCAGAACGACCATGCCCCACACTGACACGGTCGGCACCTCCTTGCCTGCCCAGAGAAATTCGATGGTGTGTGACCTAGACCCAGGGGCAGGGCCGGACGCGATGAATTGGCGCACTTTTCCTCCGCACTGCATTAGGGTATAACTCGAGTCAGGCAAGCACTCACAAAGCTCATCCGGCGCAAGGACCCCGATTTGCATTGTGTAATCATCGCGGATCCCACATCCCAAGCACGTACCTGTCGAGACGTCCCATTTTTTGGAGTAACCTGCGTTTAATATCTGGCCAAGGGAGTCGGTGCCACCGTCGCAGTAGTCTTTCCCCTTGTCATCGATATACACGATGAACGCCTGACCGCTACCTCCTTGAATGGGAAACAGGAAGTTCGTCCCAAGCGGAACATCCCGAGCCGTAGGTGATCCGATCATCGTACCCTGCCCGTCGTACAACATAATGGTTACAGTCGCCGCATACGCAGACCTACTAGTGGCTCCCGCCAGCAGAAAGGCGAGCAACGGCAACGCTATTCGAGCACGAGCCTGTTTACTGATGTGTGTCGAGACCATCGACACACCTCCTCTCGTACAAGCGATTGCTTTCAATCAAAGTGAGACAATCATCGCCTTCGCATAGGACACGGTTCGGGCCTCCGTCCAGGGAATGACACGTTGTCGCAGTTTGATGTTCTCCTGCCTTCGTACCTCCGCGGCCACTTGCACCTTCGGGCGACGCTCGGGCAGCAGCGCTCGGGGCTTCCACGATTATAATCCACCGCCCTCAGAAGGAACAGGGGACGTTCTACTTTTTGTCTTTGTGGCCACCCGAGTGCTCAAGTCACCGGCGAGGTCACGGGCGAACGGCCCAATCAACAACGATCTGCGAGGCTGGGTCGAAGTCGTATTCGCGAAGGTGGATCCTGGGTATCCACTGGATCTCGGCATACGGAGCGGGCCTGGTGTCGCCGACCGACAGACCGCAGAAGAAATAACGCAGTTCGGCGCGTTCACCGTCAACCTCGGCGACGACCGGTGGCTGACCAACCACGATTCCCACGGTTATGCCCAGGTTTCGCCTGGCGATGCGGCGCATCGCTGCTTCCGGTGACTCGCCGGGCCTCACTCGTCCTCGTGGAAACTGCCAGAGCCTTGGCAGGTTCTCCGACTGCTCGAAGGTGACGATCAGGATGTGATTGTCCTGCCGTTCGATGAGGCCGGCGGCGTATGTCTTTCTAGTCTCTTGTCGAGGTTGATCGCACATGGATCGTCAACCTGATTCTGCCGCGGTGCTTGCGCCTTCAGGATCACAACGCTGGTCTTGAGCTCGTCTCAAGAGAAACGTCTGCGAGCCGACACCGTAAGCGAGAAGGGCGATCGAGAGCACCACGCGGATGGCCCAGCCATACCCTCGTTGCGGTGGTTCCATGGGGCGTCGCAGCGCAGCGATCTGCTCTGTCTTGAGCTCGCCGCTCAGGAGAATCCACCGTGCGTAGCCAATCGTGCCACCAGGGGGATAGGTCTCTCGCAGGAATCGTCGGACGTCGTCCTGGACCGCGGTATGGAACTCTTGAATCGTTTGATCTCCGATGCTGCGAGCCTGGTTCCCGGCCTTGATGGCCACGTCGCGCGGGAAGTCGCGGCTCTCCTTGACTAAGGAGACAAGCCAGGTCGTCAGGACGATGATCGTCGTTCCTGCCAGCACGGCCCACCGTTTGTAGGGACGGCCGGGGGACGCCACGCGATAGACCACCGCCCCAATCGCAACGCCAAAGAGAACAAAGAAGAACAACCCAAGATAGAGCAGCAACATGCCAGCGTAGGATAGGAGCCATGCATAGGGCATCGCGACGATCAACCCAACGAGCACCGCCAGCCACCATCGAGCTGACCCACCGGGGCGATTGGGGTTGACTGCCTCATCGCCGAAGTGGGAGTTCGGCTCGGGGGAAACGTCCATCGGGGCAATCTGGACGCGCTGTACCTTCGGTGGGGGTGTCTCGCCCGGAGCACCGGGGGACGATGCGGCAGACTCAGTCGGATCCTTTTGGAAAGCTGAACTCCTTTCGGCATCTGTGGGACAAGCCCGATCGCTGTGTCTTCCGTCCGTCATTCAGATACACCAACAGGGCCTTCACAAATCGTGCAGCAGCGGCCCCACAACAATGGAAGTTACGACTCTCGTACTCGGACTGGGTCAACGATAGACCCGGAACGCCTCATCCGCCTCGTATCTTGACTGAAGCTGCGGACATTCGCAACGAGTCAATACGGCAATGGAATCATCAATCGGGTTGAGCCGCGATGAAGAATCGCGAGAATCGAGGCAGAGCCGCGGTGTGCAGTAGTTGGAGAGTCTCTATTCGACGGAGTCCGTTTCGGTCCCCGGCTTCGCATTGCGCGGCGGTAACGTCTTTGCCGGCTTGGCTACGTGAGCCCGCTCAGGTTGAGCCACCTCAATCTGCAGGACCAGTGTCACGTATGTCTCAGCATACGGTTGCGGAGTCGCCACGGCGAGTGACCCACCAGGCTCGGCGAATCCCTTTCCCGAGGCATCAACGCTCGTGGAGCGCGGTTCAACGGTGGACTTCGTGAGCTTCTTCTTTGCCTCCTCAACGAGTGAGGCCTTCCGTTCGAGCAAAGATCGATCGCTTCGTCTTGCTCTCGCGCGCTTGGCGGGCCCCTTGGCGGTGCGTTCGTACTCGCGATCGTCCGGCGAATCTTCTGCCGTACGGCTGGCAGTTTCGGTCGGAAGATCGCCTTCCCACTCAGCACCACGACCACTCAGATCGGCCACGCGGTCGGCCGGTTCGGTGACTGCTCCTTGTTCCGCTCCAATCTCCCGGACGGGTACCTCATCTCCGCCCTTTCCGGATCGAGTGCTCGCAGTGGGGGCAGCAGGCATAGAGGCGGCATCCGCATCGAGCTTGTCAGTAAAGCCCGGAAACAGGTCTGTCAGACTTGTGGTCAGCTCCCCGACCGCTTCTCGGCCTGCCTGACTCGAATTGGCTGCGGCTGCCATTGCTGTGTCTGTTGTGTCGTTTGGCACCCGTGCCCGCCGAGCAACGACGATCGACTCGGGCACGCCAGTCAGGGCTGCTTGCACACCGCGCAGTCCCTCGACCGAGACGGGACCCGATGTAAGAGCCACCTTGTCCTCCGGACTCGCCACGCGGTCGAGTTCCTCGATCATCCCATCAAGCTGTCGCCGCGTGGCCCGTACCAGAACCTGTCGCTGAGCCGGTTCGAAGGCGTTCCTGCCCGCGTCGCCGCGGTAGACGAAGCCGTGGACAGGTGTGCCGCTCTTCTTGCCGTCCATGTCCGTGGTCCCGAGTTCGATGGCGCCGCGTTCGGCCAAGTAACTGACGAGCCTCATCTCCACAGCATCACGCTGAGCGGCATCTGCCACGGTAACTTGGAGGCGAACTGGCTCGTTGGAGAAGCGGTGCTCTCGGATACATGTCAGAGTCTTTCCGGCCTGCAGCTTCTGATCCAGAGTTGCAGAGTCGAGAATCTTTCGCTCGGCATCCGGAGGCTCCTCCTTCGAGTTTGCCACTTCGAGGGCCCGCCCGCCGTGGCTGAGATCAGGGGTTTCAGCCAACCGATGCCCTGAATCCTTACCTTCCGGGGCCAGCGCCACCTTCTCTGAGTCTGGTCCCGGTTGTCGATTCCCGGTCATGATCGGCAGGCCAATGGCCACCAGCGCAACGGCAGCAGCCGCCGCGAGCAGCGCAAGCGCCGGGCTTCGGCGTCCGCCAGCCACGATGGGCGATTGTCCTGAATCGCCCAGCAACGCCGACCGCTCGATGTGGACCCGGACATCTTCGGCGACCGAGTCAGGCGCCGGGTGGCGGGGCAGAGATGAAACGAGGTTCACGGTCCGGCGGAGCTCGTGCAACGTGCGCCGCGCCTCGGCGTCCTCCCGCAAGAAGCGCTCAACTTGCTTAGTCTCTTCAGGGCTCAGCTCGCCGTCGATGTAGGCTGAGAGCCACTCGCCAAGCTGTTCTCGGTCTGATTCCGCCATGTTGAAAGCCTCAAGGCTCACTTCCACCCGATGAACGAATCGCCTCCGCCAACGTTGCCCGGGCGCGATGCAATCGGGATTTTACCGTGCCCGGTGGAATCTGCAGCACTTCACTGATCTCCCGGTAATCGAAGCCTTCAATATCCCGCAGTACGACAACGGCGCGATGATCGTCATCCAGCGCTTGGAGCGCACGAACCGCCGCCCTCTGCAGTTCAACCGTACTGGCGGATTGAGCCGGATCATCCTCCGATCCACTGGCGATACGCTTCGCCAAGCCCTCCGCCTGGGTACCGTCGACGTCCGCTCCGTGGTCGAAAGAGAGCGTCTGTCGCCGCTTCGCACTTCGTCGGTGCGACAGCGCCAGGTTCACCGCCACGCGGTAAATCCACGTGTAGAAGCCGCTCTGCCGACGAAAGGTCTCCAGGCTCTCAAAGGCTTTTAGGAACGCCTCCTGGGTCAGGTCGCGGGCATCCTCCAGATTCCCACAGATGCGCCAGCAGGTGTTGAAGACACGGTCCTGGTACTTGCGCACCAGATCTGCGTACGCTTCAAGCTGGCCACCCCTGATCGTCTCGATTAGCCGAGCGTCCTCCAATGCGACCGGGCGTGCCTCACACCCCGAAGGTACCCGCTCACGTTTATTTTGACGCTCAGCCAAGTCCGCGGTTCCCGTGTACGTAGGAGACATTATCGGACGATCAAACCTGTTGCCTATCTTCGCTCTTGCTGAGGCACGGGTCAACGGAAGCCCAATCGGCACGTGGCCTGCGGCTTCGCGACTTGTGCGAATAATTATTCAACGTTGCCATTGACGGCTTGTCGATGTATCCTATAATCCGGATATACGGATGAGATGACCGGTTCTGCTCAGGACGGGACCACGACAGATGCAGCCCGAGGTGCTTTTCAAAGCGATGGCGGACCGGACAAGGCAGCGAACGCTGGCTGTGCTCCGAAAAAACGAGTTGACGGTGTCCGAGCTGGTGTCGATTCTCCGCCAGCCGCAGTCTACCGTGTCGCGACATCTGAAGGTTCTTCGAGACGCCGGCCTGATTCAGGATCGGCGTGAAGGGAACGCGGTCCTGTACTCAGTCCCGGTGTTCTCGCATGGTCTACGGAGGGACAACGGTGGGCTTGGTGCACAACTGGTCACGTGGCTGGGCGAGCAACCGCTCCCCCGCGAGCTTGAGTCGCGGTTGCAGTCCGTTCTTCGTGAACGTCGGGACATGAGTCGCCGATTCTTTGATCGGATCGGCCGTCAATGGGATTCGTTACGCGAGGAGAGCTTTGGCAATCAGTTCCACCTGGAGGCCTTCATCACTCTGTTGCCTCGGGCGTGGGTTGTCGCCGACATCGGAGTCGGAACGGGATACTTGATACCCGCGCTTGCCCAGCACTTTGGGCGGGTCATAGCGATCGAGCCGGCTGAGACCATGCGACAGGCAACGAGACAACGCATCGAGTACCATGGTATCGAGAACGCCCCGCTTATCGGTGGCGATCTTGGCCGTTTGCCGATCGCCGAATCGACGGTGGACCTGGCCATCGCCATGCTTGTCTTGCACCATGTGCCGACACCACGGGACTCGCTTGCGGAGCTTTATCGTATCATTCGGAGCGGTGGGCAGGCATTGATTGTCGAGCAAATGGCACATGAGAACGACAGATTTCATGATCGGATGCAGGATCGCTGGTGGGGATTCGAGCCGCCGACGTTCGGAGCGTTGATGGAATCCGTTGGCTTCGAGGAAGTTGGGGTACGCCAATTGGCGACCGTGGAACGGGCGGAGCATGCACCTGATCTCTTCGCCGTCACGGGACGCAAGGCTGTTCAAAAGTGAACGCCTGGATCGGCACCCCTTATAGGGATTTGTACCAACACGAGAATGACTGGGACCACACGGCGATAGGGAGAAGACGATGGCGACGGCTGTTCAAGATTTCAAGGTGGCAGATCTGGGTCTTGCCGAGTTTGGCCGGAAGGAGATCATCCTGGCCGAGCATGAGATGCCCGGCCTGATGGCGGTTCGCAGGGAGTACCGATCCCAAAGACCATTTGCAGGTACGCAGATCATGGGCTCGCTGCACATGACCATACAGACGGCTGTCCTCATTGAGACGCTGGTTGAGCTGGGTGCAGAGGTTCGCTGGTGTAGCTGCAACATTTTCAGCACGCAGGATCATGCCGCAGCGGCCATCGCTCAGGCGGGAACACCGGTGTTTGCCTGGAAAGGAGAGGCGCTGGAGGACTACTGGTGGTGTACGAGTGAGGCGTTGCGTTTCCCGGAACCGGGACCGATGTCGATCGTCGATGACGGTGGTGACGCCACACTGCTGGTCCACATGGGCTACGACGCCGAGAACGCCTTTGTGAAGGACGGGACGCTGCCCGACCCGGATTCGGCGGACAACGAGGAGATGGCGGTCATCCTCCAGGTCATACGGGACGAGCTACAGCACGACCCCCAGCGGTGGCACAGACTGGCCCGGCAGATCATCGGTGTCAGCGAAGAGACAACCACGGGGGTGCTGAGGTTGTACCAGCGCGAGCGAGCCGGGACGCTTCTGTTCCCCGCGATCAATGTGAACAACAGCGTCACCAAGAGTAAGTTTGACAACTTGTATGGATGCCGCCATTCGCTGGTCGACGGGATCATGCGTGGGACGGACGTTATGCTGGCTGGAAAAATGGCGGTAGTGTGTGGGTATGGCGATGTTGGGAAGGGGTGTGCGCAGAGTCTGCGGGGACAGGGATGTCGTGTTTGTGTCACTGAGATTGATCCGATTTGCGCCCTTCAGGCGAGTATGGAAGGGTACGAGGTCACCACGCTGGAGGATGTTGTCGACAAGGCTGACATCTTCGTGACCGCCACGGGCAACAAAAGCATTATGCTGGCATCGCACATGGCCAAGATGAAAGATCAAGCGATCGTGTGCAACATCGGCCACTTTGACAACGAGATCGACATGGCCGGCCTCAATGCCACACCCGGGATCCGCAAGGAGAACATCAAACCGCAAGTGGACAAATGGGTTTGGCCGAACGGACACTACATTCTCGTGCTGGCTGAGGGTCGACTGGTGAATCTCGGGTGCGCGACCGGTCACCCCAGCTTCGTGATGAGCAACAGCTTCTCCAATCAGGTGCTCGCACAGATTGATCTGCGCCAGAATCAAAGCGCCCACGAGAAGAAGGTGTACACGCTGCCCAAGCACTTGGACGAGAAGGTGGCCCGTTTACACCTGGATCAGCTCGGTGTTAAGCTCACGCAGTTACGCCCGGATCAGGCGGAATATATCGGCGTCGACATCAACGGACCGTTCAAGCCCGACAACTATCGGTATTAGTAGGCCGTCGCTCTAAGGCAGGTTGGGCCTGATGTGAAACTGCCAATTGCGAATGATGAGCTCTGAACTGTGCTCCGCAGAGGTGGTGACTGGCAATCCGCAGTTCGTCCGTTACGAAAGGGCCCGTGGCCATGATTTTCACTGATCAGCCGTCCACTCCACCCCGACAACCGGGGGCCCTGGGGGTGCCATCACGACCATCTACCTGGCCGACCGTTCTCGGTGTCATCGCGATCGTGCTGGGTGGGTTGGGAGCCCTCGGGGGCTGTTGGGGTGTCGTGGCCGTACCACTCATGGAAGCCTTTCTCGGAACCGCCCCTGGGGGGACGGTGCCAGGCGTGGCGTTATACCAGGGCTGGACGTGGTGGATCATGCTGGGGTCGGCGATCACGACGTGTCTGGCCGTGTTGCTGCTGGTGAGCGGTATCGGGATGCTGAAACACCTCCGGTGGGGAGTGACTGCTGCGTGCTGGTGGGCGATACTCAAGATGGTGTTTGTGGTCGTGAACATAATCCCAGCCTACATGATGCAGCAAGAGCAGTTCGAAGCCTTGTCGCAACAAGGCGTGCCCGCGATGGGGGGCGGACTCTTCGCGGTCGTCGGTGTTTTTTCGATCGTCTTTGGGCTAGTGTGGGGCTGCGCGTTGCCGGTGTTTTTGTTAATCTGGTTTGCCCGAGCTACAATCAAGGCTGAGACCGCCGATTGGTCGTGATCCTGCCGATAAGCAGGTGCCAGCGCATTCTCCGATCTTGTGCAGCGAGTGTAGCGCCATCCCTTGTGGGCGGCGCCCAGCAGATCCTTCCGTCACCCACAAGGGGTGACGCTACAAAGGCACGGAGTCCGGCCTGACGGGCGTGCTCGATGCAATGTAAGAAGTGCGGCTATCGGCTCTGGAATCTACCATCTCGTGTGTGCCCTGAGTGCGGCACTCCGTTTAGTCCGAGCGACTACGAGTTCGTCATCAACAGTGTGCAATTCTGCTGCCCGCACTGCCAAGAGCGATACTACGGGACCAGTGACAAAGGCCACCTTGTTCCCATCGCCTTCGACTGTGCCTCCTGCGGTCAACGCATCCACATGGACGAGATGATTCTCTTGCCCACCGTTGGCGTTGAGGAGGAACAAACACAGCCCGACAAGATGCCCTGGCTCGATCGCAGGCAGCGGGGACTCGTCGGGGGATGGTGGTCCACGGTAGGGATGGCTCTGTTCCATCCGGTGCGATTGATGCAGTGCACACCCGAGTCCAGCCCCGGGCGCGAGGCATGGTCGTTCGCCCTTGTGACGAACATGTTGGCCGTTCCCCTCGGGTGTACGCTGTTCGGCTTGATGTCGCTCGCCGGAGTCTTTATCGCAACTGGGGGAACATCAGTCTCCATGGCCCTCGTGGGTGTGGGTATCGGTCTTGCCGCCGGGCTCGTGTTTGCGGCGGTTGGGGTGCTCGTGATCATCGCCGTCTGGGGTTGGATCGCCCATAGCCTCCTACGATTGACGGGGGCGGTGTCGGGTAGGCTCGGTCGTACCTACCAGGCAATATGCTACAGCAGTGGCGCGAACATCGTCACGGCCCTTCCTGTCTTGGGGATCTACCTCGGTTGGGTTTGGTGGGTGGTCAGTGCCGTTCTCATGGTCAGGACCGCACAGAGGGTGGAGGGCTGGCGTGCAGCCGTGGCTGTACTGTTCCTACCGGCGCTTCCCTTCGCAGCACTGGTTGGGCTCTACGTGTACCTGGCTTTCGCCGGCATCGCTCAGGTCGCTGCGAATATGTCGGGCACCTTCCCCCGGGATGCGGAAGTCAGAGCCACGGCTGAGGCCGTCTTGGCCTATGCTCAACAGAACAAAGGTCGCGGACCCAGGCATGCGGTTGAGCTGGTGGCCGAGGGATATCTCGCGGCGAGCGACCTGGTGTCGGATGGGTCCGCAACCCGTGAATCCGGCGTCCCGGTCACGACCGTCACGCTCCTCCAGTTCGAGGCACTCTCGGGGGTGGATCAAGCCGAAGTCGCCGAGGCCGCCGCTGCAGCTCTGCCCGACCAGGTAACGGCGCACAGGCTTGGTGACTTTGTGTTCGTTCATCACGGCATCGACATGAGCCAATGCGACCCAAGGCTTTGGATCGTGGTGTTGTGCCTGGACCCGGATGTGAATCCAGCTCCGACGGCCATCCGGGGGAGCATTCGGGTCGGCCAGTGCGATGGGGCGGTCCGCATGATCCCCGCGAGTTCGCTCTCGAACACGCTTGCAGAGCAGAACGCCCTTCGCGCCGAGTTTGCGCTGCCGCCGATTCCTGACCCTCGGACGATAACTCACTCGGAACCGGCCGAGGAAGAGATGGGCCGTTGGAATGGGAGTCCAGACGCCTGATCGGGGACGCCGCATCCCCGCCACGCGCGGAGGTTTTCCCCGGTGACCCGGCATCGCTGTACCTTGAAATCTAAATAATCACCTCCGCAATGTGTCTTTTTCGGGCGCCCGATCCCGCATGCCGGAGCACCGGGATCCTATGTGAACAACGTAAAAAGCTCGTTGGACTGCGAGGCCCCGCCGGGATACTCAAAACACCTTGGCCTTCGGCAAGTGGACGATCGCAATACTGGCAAGCCCGCCTGAACCCCGTGCAGTTGACGGTCTGTGGCCCATGCGGTACACGTTTTGCCACTGCATTCGGACGTATAGCCAGGTGCCGCCTTTCGGCGGCTGGAGGGGAGCTGTTTAGTATCCGCGGAGCCCGGTGTGGGGCGGGTCTTACACCCGCAGTCTCGTCCGCCACAGGCGG
>CAYOQG010000061.1:0-21171 GCA_964405925.1 uncultured Phycisphaeraceae bacterium
TCACGTACGGATCTGTGCGGGGGGTGGCCCGAAAGGGCCATTCCTACCGCGACAAAGGGTCAATCCGACCCACATGCTGCCTTCACCATGCCCTGTTTCTTATCGCATTCAGCATTCCCAATTCCGCATTCACTCGACATTCTCCATTCTTCTGCTATGCGCTGTTCATCCTTTTCCAAGAAAAAGCTGGGGACTGATTCGCCAGTATCCCGTCGGTCCCCCACTCCCGACGTACGTCCGGAGTACGCGGCGAATGGGGCATATGCCCTACAGCGAGTCCCACCAACCTTCTGATTCAACGCCCGTTTGGCAGATTCACTCGTCCCTCCCGCCGCCTGATCTGCCTTCACTCCGCGAATTTTCCGATAAAAACTCGCCTTCAGTCACGAAACCGCGGCGCGCCGCTTGCTACCGTGATTCCGCGTAACGCGTACTCGCGTATAATCGAGGATCGCGAAAGGCCGCTGCTAGCGGCCCGAGCGTGGTTTTGGGCTAAACAAGCCAAACTGCTGACCACGTTCACGCTAAACGAGCTCAAAAGGAGATTGGATAATGCGCCAAAGAAGAATCGCCGGTTTTCTAGCCGGGTGCGTGGTATTTACCGCTTTACCCGCCCTGGCCAGTGGTGCAGAAACCGCAGCCAGGGCGTTCGCCAGCGGCAACGCATTACTCACGCAAGCCAAGTTCGACGAGGCCCTGCAGGCCTTCAGAACTGCAGCCACAAGCGACGCGGACAACCCACAGTATCAGCAAGCGTACACCTTGCTCCGCCAGATCATCCAAATGCGCGAGCAAATCGAAGCCGAGCGGGTCCCTGATCGCTGGCTTTCCATGGCCAGGGCCCTCCGCACCTTCTACCACGATCATGAAATCTACTCGGAATCCCTCTTGTTGGACCGGAGGATTCACGAGCGGCGTCTCGCCCCGGACTCTGCCGAGCTGCTGGCAGAGACGCTCCTTGCCCTGGGCAGGGATTCGGAAGCCGTCGAGCTGCTCAGCGGTCTGCCCAAGGACACAACGACGCCTCGGACACACGCTCTTTACGCCCTCGCCCTTGCTCGTCAGGGGCGGATCGACGATGCGAAAGCCGTCGCCCGCAAAGTGACCGTAGAGAAAGATGCCCACCCACGGCTTCTTTATGAGCTCGCCTGCTTGCACGCCTTGACCGGTGACGCGAGAGCGTCGTTAAAGACTCTTACCCAATCGTTCGAGGGTACACCACCAAGCCGGCTCGATTCGTTCAAGGCCGAGGTCGCGGCGTGCCCGGACTTCAGCGGGCTCGTCGGTACGACCGGCTTTGCCAATGCCCTGAAAACTCAATCCAAGGTCGAGGAATCCGGTTGCAGCAAGGGACCGGGCTGCGGAGACTGCCCCAAGCGAGCCAAGTGCGGCACCAAGACCGGCGTAAAGCAGACCACCGAGCCTTAAAGCGACGCCCCCGGCATTGTGTCGCTTCCGGGTTGCTTCCATCGATCTTCGGAGCGCGGCTTCTATGCGAACGACGCGACGTGTCGTCCAATTCGGCTTTTTGGCCCTGACGCTCGTCGGCGTCTTCCTGCTTCGCGGAAACGCGGAGCGGTGGTGTCCTTTCGGTGGTGTCGAGGCCCTTTATACCTACGCCACCGAGGGCAACCTCACGTGCTCTCTGGCAGTGTCGAATTTCTACGTTTTAGGCGGTGTCCTCATCATGACACTGTTTCTTCGCCGGGCATTTTGTGGATACATGTGCCCAGTGGGCACGATCTCCGAGTGGGTCCAACGAGGGACCGCCCGGTTGGGCGTGACTCCGCTCAGACTTCCCCGCGGGCTTGACCACGCCTTGTCTCTGCTCAAATACCCGATTCTGGGGATCATCCTGTATTTCACCTATACGACTGCTGAGCTGATGTTCAGGGGTTTTGACCCCTGTTATGCTTTGATCAGCCGACACGGTGAGGACATTACTTTCTGGGCATACGTGGTCGCTGCTGGGATCGTCGCCGGATCGGTGCTGCTCATGTTACCGTTCTGCCGGTGGCTCTGTCCATTGGCAGCCGTGCTCAACCCCTTTTCCCGTTTTGGGCTGGCCCGCATCTCGCGTAAGGGGGACGCTTGCATCGAATGTGGAGCATGTGCCGCGGTATGTCCGATGGCGATTCCCGTGAACGAAGTTCAGCAGGTGACCGCCGCCCGTTGCCTATCCTGCATGAATTGTGTCGATGCGTGCCCTACCCTTGACGGCAAAGCCGTGACTTGGGGACCGACCACAAGGTTGGGACGTCCCTGGTCGATGAGTCTGCTGATTGCCATTCTGCTCGTGTGCACGACGAGTGCCGTGGCTGCGAGCTATCTGTTCCCGCTGCCGTCGTTCGTCAAGACACGCGGCCAGAAGCCCGGCTCGCCTGTCGCGATCGAGCTGCGAATCCACAATCTTGCCTGCCGCGGAAACGCCAACTTGCTGATGTATTACCTCGAGCGCGACGACCTGTTCGAGATTCCCGGTTACGTCAAGCTCGAAGCGTGGCCGCAGCCCGGGGCCTCCCGAGCACGGATTACCTATGATCCGTCGCGGTGCGATCAGGCAGCCATCAAGCGCGCCATCACTGAACCCTATTACGACGCTCTTGGGGGCGTCTGGCGCCTTTCGCCATTCCGTGTAGACGGTTATGACCCGCTCGGCACCGAGGAGGCGAACGAGTGACCGCCAGACGATGACTTGGCAGAATGTGGGCTTACGCGAAGCTCAAACAGGTTGCTGCAACGCTCAGACGTGAGGCGAGCGTATATCGACGCGTCCTGAACCATCCGCGGACCCCCCGTCGGGCCAGGTATCTCCTCGCCCTCGCTCTCGGCTATGCCGCGATGCCGTTCGATCTGATCCCCGATTGGATTCCGATCGTCGGTCACCTCGACGATCTGGTCATCGTCCCCCTGCTGGTGATCATCGCCCTGCGCCTCATCCCCAGCGATGTCATTGCCGAGTGCCGACAACACGCCGGCACCGGTCACCAGTCTAACACGACGACCCCCCCGAAACGCGACTCTGGCGCTCCGCACGCTGGTGCATAGGACGCTTCTCCCGTCGATGAAGTGTCACTCCTTGTGGACGAACCACCATCGCAGGTTCGATCACCGCGTCGAGCGAAGCATGACTACGTGGATGCCCCATGTACATACGAGGGCATGACTGCGGAGAAAAAGGGGCTGCGCCGCATTCGCTTGATCAGGACGAATGCGGCGCTGTGGTCGTACGCGCCACGGGAGGCACTCCGCAGCGCAACGGGGGGGAGGGAGAGCTTGCTTTGTTCTTCACGCACTAACACCCACGTTCAACGCTTCCGACGGATTCCGTTTTCACATTGCGACTCTCACCGCAGTCGCGTCGCTATCCACACAGGCAGTCCGCACGGGCCCCCGACATCGTCGGGACACACCCCACCCGCGCCCGCGGGCCGAACAGAATGCACGGATGACCCTGCGAGACACGTAGCTCGGAATTCCCGCCACGCTCTGCCAATCCGACACACTCTCTGCGTGATGAACGGTTATGCTGCTTTGTCTGTTCTGCGAATCGCCACTCCTACAGCCGGCCTTAATACCAAAAGGTCGACGGGGCCGTGAGCCCCCCGGCAGGAATGATTAGGTATGGATGATTCCTACCGCCGTTACCTTATAGGCACCCCATCGGCGGAAGGCAAACAGCAGCCCGATTTTTCTTGGACGAACCACTTCTCAGTCCGTCGCGATTTCAAAACCGTTGCGGGCGCGAATCTGTTCGGGGTCTAACCAGTCGCGTATCACTCCTCCCATTCGGGCCATGCTAATCCGCTGCGCAAGGCTCTCTCGCTTCTCCGCAAACTCATCCCCGTCGGCTTGCTTGGTTTCAAGCCACTCCACGACCATGACCGTGGCCCGTTCGGGTAGTTCGAAAACCTGCGTTTTGTGCTCGGCGTCGGCCAGAGCGAACATCTTTTCCACAATCTCACGGGGAACCACTCCCACACCACTCCCGATGTCCCGCCCCACGCCCGCACTCGTGATGGGATCCTGATTCTCCGTGGTGCGCGAGAACGGCAGCGGATCGAAGTAACCACTTTCGCCGCCGAACTCGGTATCCTTGAGAGCCACCAGCTCGGCGTCGCTTTCGTACGCCTCGACGAGCGTCATCGACTCGGCACAACTTCGCAGTGATTCTGCCCGGGCTGCGGCGATTTCGTATCCTGCCTTCAGCCGAAGATCGGCGATGACCCGGTCGCGCACTTCTTCCACGGACTCCGGTACGTGCCCGGCGTGGGTGTCTACAACGCGAAAAATGTAAATGTTCCCGTCGAGATCCTTGATTGGATACCGGCAGGTCTGGTAGTCGGCCAGGTAGTCGGACACGTTAACCCCCTCTTCAAGGGGGATCTGAGGCACGACACCCTGCCCGCGAAACGCGAGTGTTCCCAGGGACAGCACTACACCCGGCTCGGGCCGAAAACTCGCCTCTCCAATGCCTTCGACTTGGCCTGCTTCTGCTTGACTAAAGAATTCGGTAACGCCGGTCGACATCACGTCCGGGTAGGCGATCGTCCGCGGGACGCGCTTCACGATCTCGTCGTAATAGCCCAGATCGCCAACGCGTTCGGGGACCGCCTTGTACCGGCTTTCGGGATCGCGTTTGGCGTCAATCCACGGCTCAGCCGCGTATTGTACCAGCCAATCCGCGATGCGGGCTGCGGCGCCGTCGGCCTCTTGCTCGCGCACAATCTGAATCGCCGCTTCCCGCGCCTCCTCCCAGCTCAGGAAAGGTGATCGCGGCGGAAGAGGCGGACCCTCGAAACCCGGGTCGAACTCCTCGCCCGCCAACGCGTCGGGCGACCGGCGAAACGCGGGGTCGGCCTTCTGATTTTCCTCGAAATAAGTCTTCGCCTTCCGCTCCGGGCTCGCGACGCGGACATCATCGGCCAGTGCGTCCCGGTCGATCCTGATGTATTGCACCCGCACGGCAGGGGGAACGTAATAGCCAAACTCCAATCCGACACCCGGTTCGGTCTCCCGGTAGGCTTCAAACTGAACGTTGATTTCGCCTTCCGTAAACTCCTGCGCCTCGTCAACGAACGCCGCCGCCGGCAACATGACCACACCCACTTGCACCTTCTCGAGGGCGTTTCGGGCGGCAGCCAGGATCTCCGCTTCGCTTAGCGATGACGCGCTTGCGACTGCCCAGGCAGTCTGCTGAATCGCGTGAAGCTGCGCGTGCGCCCTGACAATCTGGCTTGGCTTGACCCGAAGTAGTCGGGACCACTCGTTCAGATCACCGGGGAGATTCATAGACGCCGCCGCATCGCTGGCAAGACCAAGTTCCTCTGCCTCCCGGGTGAGGATTATCCAGTCAGTGGTGGTGATCGGCTCCCCCGGTCCGAAGAACGGGATCGGTGTCTGCCAGTTGGCCCCAGTCCGCTCGAGGATTTCCGTCAGGTGCTTTGCCGTGTTTTGATCGGCATAGCTGATGTCGCCGAGCCGGGTATGTGCCACAACCCGGTTGACCCTCGGCGTCAGTAGATTATTCAAAGCGCTGCCACCGAGGAACACGATCATGAGCAAGACCATGAAAACGGCCAGCAGTTCCTTGTTGTGCTTGCGAAAAAACTTCATCATGATGACGTAAGTCCTTTATTCTACGAAGGTTGCGCGCCAGAGCCGCAAACCGCACCAGTATAGGTCATTCACGGCCAAGATCAACCCATATTCTGCCGGGGTTCGCCCAGCCCATTTGACAGGATCGACAACTCCTGCTAAGCGCCCCGCCTTAACAGCCTGTTGAGGAGGGTGCGACCCGGGTCCAGGACCCGCGAGCTTGCCGACTACGAGCCGCTGTCCCTCATGTTTTGGGAGCCTTCTTCAATGGACGGTTCATCGGCCAGGGAGTGAGATTCGCCGAATGGAGAACTCAGGACACCCGGCCGATAGTACCACCACTGGCCAAGCCCCACACTAGGTCTTGGCCAACGCGTAATGGGGTGTCCACTGTGGGCAGGAAGAGACAACAGTCCGGGAAGGCTCTGGTCATCGTCGAATCGCCCGCCAAGGCGAGGACCATCAACCGCTATCTCGGCTCGTCCTACAAGGTCATGGCCAGCATGGGCCACGTCCGGGATCTGCCGCAGAACGAGCTAGGTATCGATCTGGATGCTCACTTCGAGCCCGTCTACGAGCTCCTCAAGGAAAAACGCAAGATCGTCACCGATCTGAAGAAGGTGGCCCAGAAGACCGACATCGTCTACCTCGCAACCGACCTCGACCGTGAGGGTGAAGCGATCGCCTGGCACTTGGTCTCGGCCCTCGACCTGAACACCGAGCAAACTCAGCGTGTGGTCTTCAACGAGATCACCAAGTCAGCCATTGAGGCGGCGTTCGCCGCCCCACACGGTCTTGACATGGATAAGGTCAACGCCCAGCAAGCCCGCCGACTGCTTGATCGTATCGTCGGTTATCAGCTTAGCCCCCTGATTCAACAAAAGATCGGGAAGGGTCTTTCCGCCGGACGAGTGCAATCCGTGGCCGTCCGACTCATTGTCGCCCGGGAGGGGGAAATCCGAGCGTTTGTTCCCGAGGAGTCCTGGCGTCTCTACGGATGCTTCTCTGTCGACCCCGACAAAGCTACGACACTTTCCGAAGCATGGAGCGCCTTCCTGGCACGTTCAAAAGACGCCCCGAATGGGCGACCGGTAAAAGAGCGCAACGCCTGGCTGTCCAAGCATATGTGCCTCTATGCCGAGCTCACCAAGCTTGCCGGCCAAGACTTTAAGCCAACCAATGTCACTGACGCGACAGCCGTGGCGGAAGCCCTCGGTTTCGTCACCGAGGAGGTCGACGAGCAGGACTTCGCAGCTTACCCTGACAAAGGTCTCAAAACGGTTACACTGAAAGGGCGAACGGATTCTGCCTCCGCACCGCCCTTTGTCATCAAAGACATTCAAACGCGCCGGACAACCTCAAAACCTAACCCCCCGTTCACTACCGCCGCATTGCAGCAGACAGCCTCCAGTGCGCTCGGCTTCGCCCCGTCGAGGACGATGCGCATAGCCCAGCAACTCTACGAAGGTGTTGATCTGGGCGATGCCGAAGGCCCAGTCGGCCTGATCACCTACATGCGAACTGACTCCACGAACTTGAGTAAAGACTCCGTGCATGCCGTCCGTGATATGATCCGTCGCGATCACGGCGAAGACTACCTCCCGGACAAGCCGCAAGTGTACCGCAGTGTCAAACGGGCCCAGGAGGCCCACGAGGCGATTCGACCGGCTGATGTGCTCCGCCATCCGCAAACGCTCCGTCAGAGTTTGTCAAGAGATCAGTTCAAGCTCTACGACCTGATCTGGCGTCGCTTTGTCGCCTGCCAGATGTCACCTGCCCGGTGGGAGAATACAACCGTTCTCATCGCCGCCGACAGCACCCACGGTGAGGCCCTCTTCCGCAGCAGCGGACGACGCATCATTTTCGATGGTTTCATGAAAATTATGGGATTACCGGAAAACGGTGACACGATTCTGCCACCGCTAGATGCCGGAAAGCGAGTCGGCCTGCTGCAAATCGAACCCAAGCAGCAGTACACGTCACCGCCACCGCGGTATACGGAAGCCTCCCTGGTCAGGAAACTGGAGACTGAAGGCATCGGCCGCCCGAGCACCTACGCGACAATCATCCAGACGATTCAAGACCGGGGCTATGTCGAACTGCTCGACAGGCGACTCCATCCAACCGCCCGCGGTGAGATCGTCACCGAGAAACTCATCGAACACTTTCCCCGGGTCATGGACATCAAGTTCACTTCCCACATGGAGGAGGAGTTCGACAAGATCGAAGAAGCCCATCTCGATTGGATCCATGTCCTCAGTGAGTTCTATGAACCATTCAAGGAAGCGCTCGAGAAAGCCCGTGTTGAGATGCAGCCGGCTCGCGCCGAGCCCAGCGACTACACTTGCCCGGACTGTGGACAGGCGATGGTCTACCGCATCGGTCGAAATGGTCGCTTCCTCTCCTGCAGTGGCTATCCAAAGTGCACGGTCTCGCGCAACGTCGACAAGGACGGCAAACCGGTCGAGGACATCGTCGCCGACGAACCATGCAAGCTCTGCGGGAAACCGATGATCCTCCGAAAGAGCCGCCTCGGACCATTCCTCGGATGCAGTGGCTATCCGGAATGCTCGAACACGATGCCTTGCGACGACCAAGGTGTGCCACTTCAGAAAGTGAAACCGGAGGACATCAAGGAAACATGCGACGAGTGTCGATCCCCCATGGTGGTCAAGTTCGCCAGGGGGCGATCCTTCCTCGGATGCAGCGCGTACCCCAAGTGCAGGGGCACCAAACCCCTACCACCCGGCGTCTACGTCGAGAAGCCCAAGCCTCAGGACGCCGGCGTCCGTTGCGACAAGTGCGGTCGGGCGATGGTCATTCGAAAGAGCAGGCGTGGCCCATTCTTGAGTTGTTCGGGGTTCCCACGCTGCAAAAACGCCATGCCATTAGACAAGGTCGATCACCTGCGCGCGTTGGAAGCCGAAGGTAAGATTCCCGATCCGCCGCCCCAGAACAACAACAACGGTGCAAACGGTCCGCGTAGGAACGCAACAACGGCCCGCACCAAAGGCGGCAAGGTCGACCCTAAGGCCCTCGGCCCACCCCCACCGGGATTCGCCTGGACAAGAACCGGCAGACCCGTCGTGGAGACTTGGCCCGACGAGCCGCTGACCTGCCCTGATTGTGGCTCGGAAGTGGCCCTGAAGACCGGACGCTTCGGCCCTTATTTTGGCTGCACCGGTTACCCGAAATGCTCCTTCGCCGCCAATCTTCGCGGCGAGGCCAAGAAACGCGCCGCCGTCGAAGTCCCAGCACCAGAAAGACCCAAGCCGATTCCGACCGACATCCCCTGCGACGAATGTGGCCAGCCCATGGTCATCCGCACCGGCCGAACCGGCCCGTTCCTCGGCTGCAGCAAGTACCCCAAGTGCCGCTCCAGCAAACCTCTCCCCAACGGCACCACCGCCGAATCCCTCGCCACCGCGGCGCATTGACCACGAGGCGATGGCCAACCCCGAGCTCTTGAACCGCAACAACGCACCCCGATCGACAATGACAAGGACCTGTCGCTGCTATGGTCCACCGCACGGATCCTCTATCGGCGGCCCCGCCAGCGGAGAAGCCTGGCTACGAAACGCGTCCACGCAGTAGGTGATGTCGGCGAAGTCCACTTTCCAATCAGGCGCGGGGCGCGCGATGTCCGTGCTGATCAGATCAGCTCTCGCCTTCCGCAATGCGCCGGGTGCATTCTTGAACTTCTCCACGAGAGCCGCAATGTCCACGAAGTCCACCACACCCTGCGGTGACGTGAATGATGCCTCTACACAGTCACCGGCAACGTCACCGGTGGCACTCGCAACCACCGTCAGAGCCCCGGAGAAGTTATCGGGATTGATGGGAGAGCACTCCTCCTTGATCATCTGCACCTCGTAGATACCACCGGGGATGATCGCGTCATCCCAGATATCAATCATGTTGTACCCATCCCAATAGGTGTAGGCGGGATCGCATCCCAGCCCGGCCGCCCAGAACGTGGGCTGCGGAAACAACCCAACCGAACCGGACCACTCCGTAATCGCCCACGGATGCTGAACCCACATCGTTCGACCCTCGGCATATTCAAAGCCTGGCAGTGAAGTGATTCTGACCCTGATGGCGCAGGGGCCAGGCGCATCCGGCGGTCGGATCGACAGGTACCGGTTTTTCGTGCCATACCCGAGATCAGGAGTACCCGGGTCCCCCTGCAACGGATTCTCGAACTGACACGCGCTGGGGTCGGAAGGACACCAGATCTCGCACTCCTCCAACGTCTCAAACTTGTTCTCATTCCCGCCGCAGCATCCCCAATAGAACAGCTCGCATTGACCCGTGCAGGGATTGTGGAAGTACATCGGACAGATCCCATCACAGTCACCCCTGTCAGGCCCCAGCCTGCAAGCGATGGGCCCGTTATAGAGGCAATCCGTACCCACGAGCTGGATGCCGTTGATCGCCCCATCCCAGGTCAAACCCCCACCCGTGCAGATCAGCAACGTCCCGTCCGTCACCGTTGTTGTGAATCGGGCATGGGTGACACCCTCTTCGAGCTGACCAGGCCAAGGCCCGCCAACCAGAAACGGCTCGCCGGACATATCACAGTCAGGCCACACCGAGGTGAGCACGTCGGGCGATCCCGGCGTCCACGCGTAGACGATCACTTCGTACGTGTCGTTCTCGAGATTGTCGAACCGAATCGTCCCGACAACGTCCGTACCACCATGGGCGAAGTCGTCCAAAAGCCATTCCTCGTTGAGCGTGGTACCCGGGTCGTCGACGGAGGAGATCAAGGCCCCCGCCCCGTCAAGCAGCGTGACCGTCGCCGCCACCGGTGTGTCGTCCACGCGGTAAAGCGATTCGGCGACGCCGTGCTCCGGGTTGAGAATGTTCCATACGCCCGGCCAACCCGCCGCCTTGTAACTAGCCCACGGGCTACCCGCGAGCCCTCCGTAATCGATGTTGATCGTTTGGCCGTCCGCCAATGAGCCCATGAGTCCAACGACAACCAGCGACAGCCCGCAATATGCTTTGTGCAACATAACTGTCACTCCTTGTAGTGATATGTGTTACACCCCGAGACAGCTAACCTGCTGCTCGTAGGATACTCAAATGCCGTCTATGCTTCAATGAGTCACCTCCAATTGCCTCACCTGACATTCATTGTTTGCTCCGCACTCGCGACGTAGGACACCCACGGCAGGCTCCTCGCTACCACTGGCACAATGGCACATGGCGAAAGTCTCACTTGACTACGTCGGTTCTCACCGACGATCGCGTGATTGTTGATGGCGTCACGCGTCGCCCCACGCTCCTATCAGCCACAGGGCTTCGGTGGTCGACGGGTCCCGCTAACCTCCAATCCGCAATCGCCCTGCTCACTCAGCCTCGCCCATCCGCCGATCCGCACGACGTTTTACGCAGCGGCGACGTGCCCACCGCGCCGCCCTATCCCACGGGAATGTAAGAGGGGCCGTGAGCGATGAAGCCGTGCCATGCTCGCAAGCTACGGCGTACCAGATCGAGAGAACGCAATCCCCCGCCGATCCGAGCCCAAGCGGCAGTCCGCTGTGCATAGAGACGCATGAACGTTAGGCGCAGCGACGAAGGTCCTCTGCACCGTCCCCTGGATAAGGGAGACCGGCGGGGATCGAGCTGCTCCGCGGACCCCGGCGGAACACCGAGTGCAGTGGCCAGAGTGACCAATCGACCTCACGCTCTCGATGAGCTACCCCAAGGAGGTTTCCGGGCCTCATGCCACGTGGGGTTGATCCTACCACGCCCTTCCCGATAGTATGCCACAGTTTAGCGTGCTAATCAAAGTCGAGCTCGTCCAGCATTCGTGAAGCTCAGAAACGGAGCAGAGGAGGTGGTGTGACACGATCCAGCCAAGTAGCGGAAGCACGGTCGTTTCGGGGGCCGTTCGTGCGTTTGTCACGCGCGTCGTTGCGGCCCCGAAGGATAAGGCTATACCCCAGAAGGTGACAAGGGAGCGAGGTCAAACGAATGAGTACCAAGACCCCACGAAAAGGCAAGGGAAGTGACAAGTTAACGGACTCGGTACGGATACTCTTCGAAGGCGTCAAGAAGGTCAGACGCGACGAGGACGATCTGCGCAAGGCGTTTGCGGATGTGTTCAAACTGGACGACATCCGGGAGACCTGGAGACAGATATCCGGTGTTCGGGGTACGACGGTCAATCCGAGGGCGCACGTGATCGTGGCGGCACAGAAGCGCGCACGTAGTTTCACGTTCTGCACAAAGACACACAATCTGGTGCTGAACATCGAGGAGGCATTCTGCACGCCTAGTCCACAAGGTGGGTTCACGGTGGTCATTCCGATCGCAGACCCATCCAACCTACGCGGGTGTGTCTCACCTCGTGAGACAATTGTGGAGGCCGTTTTCTGCTACTGTGTCAAGGACGCGAAGACCGTCTGCTGGGTGCAGGTTCTCACGGCTGAGCGGAAGGTCATACTCCTCTTCGAGAACACCTGCAAGCGGTTGTCAATTGACCTGTTCGGTGGGATCGTGACAATCCTACAAACGGAAGAGAAGGTTTTTACTTCCGAGGACCCGGCGGAAGCGTCAAGTCCACCCGTCGAGGGGGACCAGGTCACAATCGATTGGGGACCCGATGGAACGGGTGAATGGATTCCCAGTACTCACTATGTGACGGTGCCCGATTCGGCGGCGGCCGACGGTGCGACTGACTCTGGGGACGTTGGCGCCGGCATGGGAATCTCCGGTGCGACTTTACTCGCCTCCTTGACCCCGCAGGAAGAAGATGCATGGATTGAGTGCATGAGAGAGAACCTTATTCCGGTACTTCCTGGCCTCGCTTTGGCTGCCCTGTTCTGTATCCTCGCCGTGCTGGTCGCATCCCTTATTGCCGGTGTGGAGGTGATTCCCATTGGGTTCGCCGGATGTGCCTTCGTGATTCTGGGCGGAACGGCAACGGCTGTGGCCGGGTTTGCACTTGATTGTCTTTTGCGCGCTGTGGGATAGGCCCACCACGACCGTCCGGCAAAGTTTAGGATGTTCAGGACGAGTGCGCCCGTACGATCTGGGCTGGCGGCAACGCGGGATTGCGAAGGACCAGCATCTGCGAGGATCGGGGTGTCGCGCCGACCGGTTCGTAGGTTTGGCGCGCAGGGGATACAGACTGCGCCTTCTATTCGGGACTCGGAGGCGTCCGCGACCCGTTGCATGCTGGTTCTGTAATCTCGACGCCCAATGTGGATGCGCCCGAGGTCGCGACACCGCGACGTAAGTGCTTGTCGAGATGGAACTTAGAACCCGGGTAGGGCCGCACGGGCGGAGAACGTCGTGGGCCGATTCACTTAACTCAAATAGTCGCGGGCAATACGTTCACGCGCTACGCTGCTGACTACGTAGTCCATCGAGAAAGGAGGAGCCCCGTGATCCGTTGGCCACAGACAGTCCCGATTCTTGGAGCGCCGGTGGCCCACCTCGTTACCGCTGCGCTGTGGTGGAGGAGTGATTATTCACTTAGTTGTTACCAGTACGAAGCTCGGCTATTCGCCTCAGTAGCTTCTGCGTTAACATCCTCGTCGCCCTACCCTGGCCCCTTCTCCGCTCTCTAGCTTCTAGTTTCCAGTCTCCAGTTACTAGGCCCGGGCGCACCGCGTGCGACCGCCCGCCCCAATTCTCAGTTCTCCTGCCTTCCGCCCTTGCCCTCGCTATTCGACATTCGCAGTTTTCTTCCCGCCTTCCCCAATCCCCAATCGCCAACGGACGCGCTCGCCCAAGCCGCTCCCCTCTGACGATCACCCTTGACGTTCTATGCATGGTGTTGTGCGCAATGGCGATGCGCCTTTGAGGAGGGAATAAACGGCAAACACGAAAAAAAAGTTGCGAAACGAAGCCGGTTTTCCGCCCTGGCGCTATCGAAAACGCGGCTCCGCGCCAAGTGCGAACCTGAACGAACCCATTTCGCACGACACCATTCGGCCAGCCCCGGCCATGTACCGACGTGTGCGAGCGGGTCGCAAACGGGACGCAATCTGCCGCGCCCCGGAACGCAAGCCCTGCCGGAACGGTTCATATCTATGGTTGCGGACGTGCTAATGAGCCTCTACGCTTTCGCTCCAATACGGTCGGAAAATGGGAGATGAATCGTGACGAATTCGACAAAGACGCAGCTTTTGGTCGGGATTGCGGCTCTTGCCTCACTGGGCGTAGCCGCCGTATCGGCGGATTGGCCCAACTTTCGGGGGGCCAATCACGACGGCATCAGCAGCGAGACAGCCTTCAAAACGGATTGGACCACACCGCCACCAGTGCTTTGGGAGAAGGGCATCGGTTCCGGTTTTAGCTCCTTCGCCTGTGTCGGCGACAAGGTCTACACCTGCGGCACGCAGGCGGACAAGCAGGTCATTTTCTGCCTCAATGCTGACACCGGCAAAACGATCTGGCAGGAGACAATCGAGGAGGAATACAAAGAAGGATCGGGCGGCGACGGACCCCGTGCTACGCCCACCATCGACGGTGATCGTGTCTACATCCACGGCCCCAAAGGCTCTCTGCTGTGCTTAAGCACTGACACTGGCAAGAAGATATGGACCGCCCAACTCAGCCACATGCCCCGATGGGGCTACAGCGGTTCGGTCCTCATCGAGGGTGATCTCGCCGTCGCAACCGGAGGCGAAAAGGATGGCGCTCTTGCCGCGTTTGACAAGATGACCGGTAAGAACAGGTGGCGATGTGGCAGGGATGGTGCCGGCTATGCAACACCGTATCCGTTCACCTTCGAGGGCAATCGCTACATCGTTGGCTTCACGAATCAGTCCGTCATCATCGCCGAAGCCAAGACCGGCAGGCTCGTCTGGCGAAAGGAGTGGCGGACCGATTGGGACGTCAACGCCTCCACACCCATCTTCCACGATGGACACCTGTTCTTGACGTCCGGCTACGGCGTCGGGTCCGCACTGTTCAAGCTCCGCAAAGAAGGAGAGGACCTTGCCGCTGACGAGGTCTGGCGGAACGACAACTTACGCTGCAAGTTCCAGTCGCCCGTCCTGCATAACGGCTACCTCTACGGCAGTGACGAGCGGGCCCTGCAATGTATTGACTTTCTCACCGGGGAAAGGCGCTGGCACAAAACCAGGATCAAGCATGGGACGGTCGTCCTGGCCGATGAGCACTTGCTGCTCCTCACGGAAGATGGCCAGCTTCAGATCGCCAAGGTCAGCCCCGACGCATTTGAACCACTCTCGACACTGAACATCCTGAGCGGCCGATGCTGGACCGTCCCCGTGCTGCATCGCAGCCGACTCTATGCCCGCAACCTCGAAAAGGCTGTCTGCTACGACCTGAAACCGTAGACCAGCGGCATCCCCGATGTCGCGACGCCCCTCGTGGGCAGCGCGCCGACACGGTCTCGTCACCCGAAAGGCGTGCCCCTGCGTCAGCGCGCAGAGACGCTAATGTTCGCTGAGATCGATGGCTTCTTCCTCGGGTTTAGCCCGGCAGCAGTCCCAGAAAACGAAGATGCACAGGGCCAGGAAAACGAGCAAACCGAGCCAGTTCTCGACCCGGGCCAGCGTGTCGGGATTCGTGCCCCGATCGAGCAAGTGGCCGCTGATATCCAAAAACGGCATGATCTTCCCGATGAACGGTTGCGTGGCCCCCTCAGCAATCTCGGCTACTCCGTCCGTGATCTGCTGGATCGGCTTCTGGACTTTCCACCAAGCCAGTTGGTCCAAGGCACCGGTGAGGCTGACTAGTACCTCCATGATGGCGCCTCCGGCAATCAATCCGGAAGCAATCAGAATGCCCTTGTTGCTTCGAGCCTTCGAGAGCTTTTCGTTCTTGCTGCTCTTCTTCACCAGTACCGCAACGAACGCCCCGATGAGGATCGGCACGTTGATTTCCATAGGCAGATACATACCTAAACCGAAGGCCAAAGCCGATACGCCAACCAGCTCAACGGTCAGGGCCACAACCACCCCGATCGCATACAAGAGCCACGGCACCTCCCCGGTTCCCAGGAAGCTCTGCAAGGCGCCAGCCATCATGTTGGCTTGCGGCGCTGGCAACGGATCGGGCATGTCCGGGGTGTACCCCGGATTGAAATCCAGCACCATGATCGTCCCGCAAACGAAGACCGCGGAGATCAGCGAACCGACGAGGGCGAGCCAGGCGATCTTCTTGGGGCTCGCCCCAAGCCAATATCCGAGCTTGAAGTTGGTCACCAGTCCGCCGGCCAGTGACAACGCCGTGCAAACGACACCGCCAACCATCAACGTGGCGAACATCCCCCGGTCGCCCGACTTGAGCCCGGAAAGCGTGAGCACAACCGCGGCAATAATGATCGTCGTCACGGTCATGCCCGAGATCGGCGTCACCGAGATCATCGCGATCGCCCACGCGCTGACCGTGGTGAACAGGAACGCGATCACCAGAACCAAGATGATCGAGACGAAGGTCAGCCAATTGGGTTCATCCATGCCCGCAAAGACCATTAACCGGAAGAACAACACCATGGCGACGACAACAACAAACCCCAGGATCATCATCGTCGGATAGCTGATGTCCTCGTCCGTGCGGTCACGGGTGATCGGGCCACCGGATGATTTGAATAGTCCGCCAAGTGCCTGAGTGAGAGCAGTCACGATCACTTTGCCCATCTTCAGAATCGAGAGAAGCCCGGCGGTGAAGATGGCACCAATGCCGATAACGCGGGGAATCTGATACCAAATGTCGCCTGCGTCGGTCGAAGCGACGGCCGAGTTGATCCCCTGCAACTGCTCCAACTCCAGGCTGCCCAGCAAGGGCGTGATGACCAGGACCGAAAGGAACGAGCCGGCGCAGATGATGGAGGCGTACCGTATCCCAATGATGAAGCCCAAACCCAGGTAGTACGCCCCGGCTCCCATAGACAGGACGGCCTTAAACCGCTCGGTCAGTGTAGCGAACAGTCCCTCGTTTCCGAAGGCCAGCGTTTCGACGCGGTAAACGACATCCTTACCCAGCGAGTGGAGCTCAGCCTTACCCGTGGTGAACACGTCGCTGAAGAGCCGAAGTCCGGTAGCGAGGAAGGTGTAGACCGCAGAGAGAATGAAGGAGTAAATGAGAATCCACGCCTGATGCGTGCTGCCCGAAGCCCCGGTAACGAGGATCTCGTTTATGGCGGTTGCCTCGGGGAAGGGCAGCTTGCCGTGCATCTCTTTGACGAAATAGCGACGGAAGGGAATCAGGAAGATGATTCCGAGTACCGCTCCGAGAAATGGCACTAAGGTAATCTGGAAGAAGAGTGACAGGTTGCTCATTTCCAGATTCGTATTGAGCGTGAGGATGTAGATGGCCGGCATGGTAAAGCATGTACCACCGGCGACATAGCCGGAGGTCGAGCTTATCGCAAGGGCGTAGACGTTCTCGAGGATTGAGCTCGCCCGCATACCCGCCTTGATCAGGAAGCCGGACAGACCCACGGCAAGAATCGAGATCGGGATGGCGGTCTCGATTCCCTGGCCCGCCTTCAGGGCGAGGAAGGTCGCAGCCACGGAGAAGACAATGTTCATGATGATCCCGAAGACCATCATCCGGCCGGTGAGCTCAGGGACCCTATGATCGGGTGGGACCATGGGGACGTACTTCTCGCCCGGTTTTAGTTCACGATAGGCGTTTTCCGGAAACTTGTACTGGAGTTCAGGCTCAGCCATGCTCGCTTCCTTTTGATGGTTGAACACTATGTAGGATGGGTCGTCGACCCATTTTTGCGACGTCGTTCCCGTCAGATTGGTGGGTCAATGACGCACCCTAGTTAGCGATTCCTTTTGCGGGTTTATGAGAGTACTTTACGACCCGGCGCCGCGCCATCGACCAATAGTCCGGGTCAACCGTCGGGAGAATACCAGTTCCGGGAGAGGATGGGAAGAGGTTTGTAGCGAAATCGAGCGAGGCCGGTCTGCACTCGTCACAGGCACGCATGTGCAGGTCGCGAGGACCAAACGACTCGAGAGGGGGAACGGCGCATGGCCGACTCCCGCCGGTTTAAGAACGGCTCCCGGAGCGCATTGCACATCCCCGCGGGCTGAAGCACCGCGGCTCAGGATGTGGAGCACCGGTGAGTCTCCGCCGGAGTTTGGATCAGTCAGCCTTGGTCTTGAAGTCCCTACCGACCCACCCCTTACCGAGAATAAGGATGATCGTGGACATGATTGCGATTCCCCCGAAGATCAACCACATGGTCTCGGTGTCTTTCGGACCCTCGGACGGACAATAGTGGGCGATAACCTTTCCCGAATACAGCAGAGGTACAAGGACCTTCGTGAGAAACCAGGGCAACTGAGCAACGCCCATGTACATGCCGGTCTTGCCTTCCGGGGCAATCTCGGCGGCGTACTGGAGGAAGCGAGGCTGCCACATGGCCTCGCCGATTGTCATGAATAGGATATACCCCGCCAGTGTCCAGAAGCTCGGGCCAATCACCAGAAGAAAAGCGGGGGCGGCCATCACAAAGGTCCCGAGTATCATCATGTTATAGACTTTGCGCTTCACGGTGATGGCTGCGATGATCGGCGCGGCGATGAAGATCAAAACCGGATTCATATTCGAGAAGACTTCAAAGTATTCCCCGATCCAGCCCTCGTACGTCCTGGAGATGTACTGTGGTAGAACGAACCAATTGTACGTGAACAAGGTCTGTACTGGAATCAGGGCGAAGATGAAGAAGAAAAACTTAGCGTCAGCAACGGGGTGTCTTGCCAACCAGCGCGCTGCGGGCGGGATCAACGCCGCACCGACGGACACCACAATCATGGCTCCGCCCAGCAGATAACCCCACGGATCCGAAAGAGCGAGGTAGAACGCAATAGCCATGGCCAAGACCATAGCCGGAAGGTGCATCGGAATGCGCTCGGGCCCGACGGGGCACTGTTCGGCTGGAGGCGCCACGTGCGGCTTCGCCGCCTCGGCCTCCTCTCTGGTCTCAGCTTCTTTCATCCTGTCCGTTTCCTCCTTCGCCTTTGCGATGGCCCTCTCCACCGTCTTGCGAGTTAGGATCAGCATGGTGACCAACAAGGCCAGGGCAGTGAATCCTGTGTACACCCAGAAGGTTCCGGGTATGCCGAGGTTCAAAAAGTGCTCGTCGCGAAGCAGAAACGCGAATGTGGGAAACCACCCGCCGAGATTCATCAGTGCGTAAAGCATGGCGAATGCCATGGTCGCGGTCGTTGGGTTTGTGAACTTGCGAACGCCAGCGTAAGCGGCCGGCTGATACATCCCGTACCCAATGACGACCAACAAGATTCCCGCCATGGTAACCAGGTGCAGAGGGGACCACAGACCGGCAGGAGGAAGTGCGAAGATCGTGGGGCCGCCCGAGATCAGCACCCGCCCCGTCAACATGAACACGAACGCCGCGATCAGCGCGAACCGGATTCCCTTCTTGTCAGCCACGGACCCCAGAAAGACCATTGCGAGGGTAATTCCCGCTGTAAGCACTCCGACCATCTTGTGGGAGAAGTCGTCTGCCGTTTCTGCCGGCAGGCCGCGGAAAACGAAATCGGAAAAGTAGATGGCCAAATAGCCGAGCATACCGAAATAGACCATGCCTTCGATCACGTATGCCAGGTTGATGCCCCAAAGCGCACGCGGCGCGTGAACGAGGTCGATGAAGGGCTGGACGATTTCACGGAAGGGGTTCTTCGTTTCTTCGGCCATGTTCATTGTCTACCTATCGTCATGTGTTCGGTCGGCATCATCCACGCTGGTAATGCCAATTAAGCGGCACCGGTCGTTTGCGTTCGCGGCTCGGATTGGGTGGCATGGGTCCGCCGCTTGGTGGCCCCGTGCTGTGGCAAAGCCCCACGGGTCGTCCTCGCCGACCCGTGCCACCCGCCGCCGACCCGTGCCGCGCAACGGACTTTGGCAATCCGCGCAGGCTCCCGACAACGTCGGGTTCTGCTTTGCCCGCGGCGCGGTACGCTGGTGGGCAGTGCCCACCCTACTTTTCCTTCCCCCATAGCTTGGCCAACTCGACCAGGATTTTTGCAGCGGACTCCATCTGCTCGAGGCAGGCAAACTCGAGTGGTGAGTGGAAGTTGTGCATCCCCACCGACAGATTCGGAGTCGGGAGGCCCATTTCACTGAGCCGAGAACCGTCCGTCCCGCCTCGAATCGACTCAAAGACCGGCTCCAATCCGATGTTGCGGATCGCCCTAGTCGCCAGATCCACAGCCCGAGGTTCCCTCTTCAGGTGCTCGATCATGTTGCGGTATTGCTTTTTGATCTTGACATCGACCTGGGCCCCGGGAAATTCCGCCATGATCGAAGAAGCGATCGTTCGCAGGATCTTCGCCTGGTCCTTGAGCTCCTCGGTAACGAAGCTGCGGAGCAAAATCTTGATCTTGGTCTCGGGCACACCGCCCTCGATGATGTAGGGGTGTAAGAAGCCATCGCGCCCGCAGGTCTTCTCCGGTGACAACCGTTGCCAGGGCATGCGCTCGAGAAACTGACCTGCCAGGCGAATGGCATTGATCATCACGTCTTTTGCGAAGCCGGGGTGTATGTTTCTGCCGGTGACAACCACGGTCGCCAGATCGGCGGAGAAGGTCTCATTCTCAAGGCCCGCCTCCCCTTCACCGTCGAGCGTGTAAGCGCATCTCGCATCGATCTTCTTGATGTCGACCTTGTCGCACCCACGCCCGACCTCCTCGTCACAGGTGAACACCACGCGAATCGGTCCGTGCTTGATGTTCTTGTTAGCCATCAGGTGAGCGGCGGCTGTCATGATGACGGCAATGCCGGCTTTGTCATCGGCGCCGAGCAGCGTGGTCCCGTCGCTGGTGATCAGGGTTTTGCCCTTCAGCTCGGCCATACCTTTCGTTTCGGATGTTTTAATGACCTTCGACTTGTCGCCTGGAAGCGTCAGGTCCTTGCCGTTGTAGTTCTTGATGATCTGAGGTTTGACATCCTTGCCGGAAGCTTCGGGTGATGTATCCATGTGCGAGAGCCAGGCGATTGTCGGCGCCCCTTTGACATTACCGGGTACGGTGGCCATCACGATACCATGTTTGTCAACGCCGACGCCCTCGAGCTTAAGGTCTCGCAGCTCACCCTCGAGCAGCTTTCCGAGCTCTCGCTGTCCCTCTGAGCTGGGGTACTTATCCGTCTCTTCCACGGACGTGGTCTCGACCTTGACGTAACGGCAGAAGCGATCCAGCAACTTGTTGTCCATCTCTTACCTCCGCAAGGAAGCGCCGACTGTCGTCGGTCTGCTCCCGACCGCCGTGGGCCTGCTATTGTGTTCCCTTATCGCCGCTGCCGAACCACCCCGCGCCAGGCGGCGATTGGAACCCACCAGTGGGCTTGCGGCTAAGGTGGGCATGTTCTGCGGCGTCAACAAGTGCTTTTTGTAATTGCTGCGCGGTCGCGTTGCAACATCTTCACTGGCAAGTAAGCGATTTCGACTATGAACGCTCTTGCGACCTGTCAGTGTCCGCGCGAAAGCGGGAGTCCGGGTCAGCCATCGCTGCTGGATCGGATGAGCGCGACTGCCCCTCCGGGGTCGCGGGCGCGCTCCCCGCCGGCCCCACGTCCAGCTTGCCGGGCTCGAGCCCGCCGCTCGTT
>CAYOQG010000062.1:0-21085 GCA_964405925.1 uncultured Phycisphaeraceae bacterium
GGCCAGCCTCGGCGCATACCCCCATCGTGCCATCCTTCGTGGCATCTCGTCGAAAACCTGTCGGCAGCGTCTAACCAAGTTTTCAGAGAACCACCAAGCTCCCTTTACCAGGCATAAGTCGTCCGCTAGACTCGCCAAGCACGATCCGTGCCGACTCGTCGTCGGACGTCCCAAGAACCGCCATGGCCAAACGCTGGATCATCGCACCGCCTTCGCCGCGCCTTGGCGAGGCGGCTCGCCGCTGGAGATTGCCGTCGCTTCTAGCCCACCTGTTGATCAATCGCGGCATTGAGGTCGACAAACCCGCGTCGGCCTTCCTGTCACCGCAGCTCAAGGATCTTCACCCGCCGAGTGACCTGCCGGGCGCCGTCGAGGCGGCGAAGATCATCGTCAACGCCGCCCATTCCGGAGACAAGATTGTCCTTTACGGCGACTATGACGTGGACGGGACCGCAGGCTTGGCCATTTTGTGGCACGTTCTGACACGCGCCGGGGCCAAGGTCTCATATTACGTGCCGCATCGGATACAGGAGGGGTTCGGTTTGAGCATCGAGGCTGCCCGACGCCTCGTTGAGGAGGGGGCCCGCCTGATCATTTCTGTGGACTGCGGCGTCACAGCGGCGGAGGTTGCGGCCGAATTGTCCCCGACAGACGTGCGGCTGGTGATCACCGACCACCATACGCCTCATGCTTGCCTCCCTGAGGCTGACGCCATTGTGCACCCGGGGATTGGCGCGTCCTATCCCAACCCGGATCTCTGCGGAGCAGGCGTGGCATTCAAGTTGGCCTGGGCCATTGCCCAGCGGCTTAGCGATGCCGAGCGTGTGCATCCGGAATACCGTCAGGTCCTAACGGATTTGCTGCCGCTCGCGGCTTTGGGAACGGTCGCAGATGTCGTGCCACTCGTCGGTGAGAACCGCATCATCGTCAAGCACGGGCTGCGCGGCTTGCCCCGGACCGCGCTGCCGGGTTTGCGGGCTCTGATCGACTCTGCCGGACTCGACGGCAGCAAGGTCGATGGCTATGACGTCGGGTTCAAGCTGGCGCCTCGGATCAACGCAGCCGGGCGGATGGGGCATGCCCGGCTGGCGGTCGAGCTGTTCACTTGTACCCACGAGCCTCGGGCCCGCGAGATCGCTCTCTATTTGGAAGAGCATAACCGGTCGCGTCGCGCCGTCGAGCGGCAGATTTTCAAGCAGGCCGTCGAGATGATCGAGCGTCACAACCTTGCCAGCGACGCCCGTCGGGCGATTGTTCTCTCATCAGATCAGTGGCATGCCGGTGTTATAGGCATCGTGGCCTCACGGGTCGTCGAGCGCTATCATCGGCCGGCGATTCTGATTGCACTCGCTAACGAGGAGGGCCAAGGTTCCGGACGCAGCATCCAACACTTCGACCTCACCAACGCGCTGGCATCTTGCGCGGACCATTTGCTGGCGTATGGGGGGCATGCCATGGCGGCTGGAATCCGCATTGCCGAGGAACAGGTCGAGTCATTCGCCGAGGCGTTCGTCGATGTCGCCAACCGGAGGCTTACCGGGGACGACCTTGTCGAGAAGCTGCGATTGGATGCTCAGGTCGGACTCGAAGAGCTAAATTTGCCGACCGTCGAAGCCCTACTAGGGCTCGGACCGTTCGGGCTGGGCAACCCGAGGCCCAGGCTGGCGACTGGCTGGGTTGAATTGGCCAGCGAACCGCGGTGCGTCGGCAACAATCAAGAGCACCTTCAGGCATCGTTCCAGCAAGGTGGGATCTGCATCAGGGCCATTGGGTTTGGCATGGCCAAGCACATCGAAGATCTCAAGCAGCACCGCCGCTGCCGTGTTGCCTTTGAACCGCTCATCAACGAGTTCAACGGACGCAGAACGGTCGAAATGCAGATGATCGATCTGACGTACGCAGACTGATCCGCGACCAACCAACCAAGCCCCAAGCGCCAGCGCGAGGTGCAGCCCGAACCTCGAACCCCGTCTTCGTGATGCTCAGTCCGGTAAGACGCTGCTACTTAAGCACCTACTCATGCGATCTCCGACGGGCCGCGAGAAAGTGATTTTCCTTCAATTGCCAGTCGATCAAAAACGCATCGTATGTAATGCGTTCGCGCTCAATACACCCCTGACTCTCCTGGTGGTCCGATATGATGATGAATCGCAAGATATGCCCCCTGTTCTGGGCTGTGGCGTTGCTGCCGTGCACAATCGCAGGCTGTTGGCTGAGCGTTCCTCTCCCGATACCCGACATTGAACAGGACGGGGCCCTCTTCGCCGAAGACGAGGACCCGGCAGTCGCTGCCCTTCCCTTCGTCGAGAAAGAGCTGCTTGTCCAACCGTACCCCGGTGCCGAGGGTGAGGCGGTCGCAGCCCTCTACGCCCAAGTCGGCGCCGTTGTCATCGAAGAGTTGACCGACATCGATGCCACGGTTCTGGCAGTACCGGCTGACGAACGCGATGTCATCGCAACGCAACTCGCCGATACCGGACTGATCGAGACTGTCCAGAAGAACTATCTCTATGAGCCAAGCGACGTCCCCAACGATCCCATGTATCGCCGGCAGTCACATCTGACCCAGGTCGCGGCAGCCCAAGCCTGGGACACCACCGTGGGAGATGAGAACATCATCATCGCCATTGTTGACACCGGGATCGACCGCGACCATCCTGACCTGGTTGACCGGATCGTCGATGGGTGGAATGCGTACAACGGCAACTTCGACTACAGCGACGTGCACGGACACGGCACCCAAGTCGCTGGTGTCGTAGCTGCAGCCACGAACAACCAACTTGGTGTGGCGGGGATGACGTGGGAATGCCCGATCGTGGTTGTACGGGTGTCGGATCAACAAGGTCGGGCGTCAGCCCGGCACATCGCAGCCGGGATTCTCTGGGCGGTCAACCACGGTGCCAGCGTCATCAACATTAGCTTCGCACCGCTGTGGTCGAACCGCGTCGTTCGGGCCGCTGCTACCGAGGCGTTTAACCGCGGCGCCGTCGTCGTGATAAGCACCGGAAACGCGGGGCAGACGAGCTCCGCGAGCGGGTATGCGGAGGCGATGTTCGTCGGTGCGGTCAACAGCTCGAACGAGATCACCTCCTTCTCCGACCGCGGTGGCTTTGTCGACTTGGTGGCTCCGGGAATCGCCATTCGAACGACGAAGGACGGCGGTGAATACACGATGGCCAATGGGACCTCCTTCGCGGCTCCGATTGTGTCGGGTGTTGCAGCTTTGGCGTGGTCGGTCAACCCCGATCTAAGACCCGTTACCGTCGCGTCAGCGCTGCAGGATACAGCCGTCGATCTTGGTGCGACAGGGAAAGACACCAGCTACGGGTATGGTCTTGTCGATGCGGCCGCCGCTGTCGATGGAGCGGCGCAGCTTTCGTTCGTACCCGACACCACACCGCCGACCTTGACCATCAATCGACCGTCAAACGGCGCTACTCTCACGGGGCGATACGCGGTGTATGTTACGGCGAGCGATCGCTGGGGCGTAGCCGATGTGGTCATGTCCGTCGACGGCATGGCTTATGCGACGGACACACGATCGCCATATTGGCTTGTGATCGACATAGCCAAATTCCCTTCCGGGTGGCATCAGCTTTCGTTCGTCGCCACCGACCATGCGGGCAACGCGTCAGAGCCAACGACCATCAGAGTCAACTTCCGCCACCTAACCGGCGATACGACTAACACGGCAACCGAAATCCGTTTCACTTATCCGGCGAACGGGGCAACGGTTACCCGCGACACGACCATTCGGGCTACGATTAGTGATACCGATGGTCTAGCAACGATCGAGTGGTTTGTGGACGGCATTCCAGTCCACACAAGCACCGTCTCCGGTCAGTCCACGGGTGTGAGCTACATGTGGCGTATCGTCGGCTACGACCCCGGCTCCCACACGATCAGCCTGATCGTCACCGACCTCAACGGGGACCAAACGACCGACCAGTTGACCCTGAGAAAACGGTAACGATCCGAAGGGGTCAACTCGTTGGGCGGATCAGTTTCGGGTGACGAGCGCAGCAAGCTCGCGCTCCAAGTCCCAATCCGCCAGGTCCGCGCCGCCAGGCTCGCCCCACGGCACAATCGACCGTGTGGTGTGCCACACAAAAAAACACAATTCGGGACTTGCCAAGCTACTATAAATATAGTATGTTTACGATATGGATAGTAACGGAGGCTTGGACGTGCCGGGATCAACCCTACATATCACCGCCGCCGAACTTCGGATCATGAAAGTGCTCTGGAGGCTGCGGTCAGCCACGGTTCGGCAGTGCCTGGACGCGCTACCGTCGGATGAAGGCGAACGACCGGCTTACACTACGGTCATGACCATGATGACCCAGCTTGCCGAAAAACGAGCACTCACCGTCGACCGCGAGCGGCAGCCGTACGTCTACACCCCCGCGATCCGCCGCGATCATGTGCTCACCCAGAGACTGCGGGACTTTCTCCGAAACGTGTTCGACGGGCGTGCTGAGGACCTGGTGTTGCACCTGGCGGAAGAGGCCAACCTCTCCGCCGAGGACCTGCGACGGATCGAGACCAAGATCAAACAACGTGAGGCGGAGAAATCGCCGCAACCTCGGCGGAAGGAGCCAAAGAGGAAACGCCATGGACGTGCTACTCGCCTCGATTGATGTTCACACCGCGGCTACAGTCCTTCTTATCTGGCTCGGGAAAGCCATCGTGTTTGGCACGGTGCTTGCCGTTGCCACCTTGCTTCTGACAGCGCTATTGCCCCGCCGCATCCGCCCCACCCTCGAGGGTGCACTATGGACGATCGTGCTGATCAAGTTTCTCATCCCAGCGGGGCCGGGTTGGTCTATATCGATGGCAAGCCTGTGCGAGAGCCTACGGTGCAAACCGGCGGTTCAATCCATGCTCAGAACGCTCTCACCGATGACGAGCGTCGGTCGAATCGATGCAGTTGTGCTGGATACGCACCTGGCCTTCGGACCCACCAGGGCCAAGCTCGTTGACCCACCGTGCTACTGGGTGACGCTGGGAGCCGCAGCCTACGCAACGTGTGTCGTGGCCCTCTTGGGGCGACGGGGACGCGGTTATCGAAGACTCCGTGCTCGCTGCAACGCCCTCCCCGTGGCAAGGGCTTCGACTCGCAACCTGGTCGTTGACGTGTGCGGAGAGCTTGGCGTACGTCGAATCCCGGTGGTCCGCGTCAGCGACGAGTCTGCGGCCCCATTCGTGATGGGTCTCTTGCACCCGATACTCATGCTGCCACGTGATCAACTCTATCGACGAGAGGAGCTACGGGCGGTCCTCGTACATGAGGTCGCCCATCTGCGACGGGGTGACCTGTTGGTGCGACATTTGCAACGGATCGCCGCTGTTTTGCTGTTTTTCTGGCCGGTCGTCGCTTGGGTGAATCGACGGATCGATTTGGCGCGTGAGTATGCCTGTGACGAATGGGCCCTGAGTCTCGGCACGCTCACACCTGCAGGATACGCGCGCTGCGTGCTCAATGCCACGCGGCCGGCGCGGGTTGTCCGGCTCGCCTTTCGCCCGGCCGGCATGGCAAGTGACCCGAAGAATATCGAAAGGAGAGTTCATATGATTCTGACGATGCCCACGCGCTTCTCGAGAGAGCGGAAGCACAGACGGCACGGACTTCTACTGCTGCTGTGTGTTTGGGGTGGATTCGCGCTGACGGGGACGGTTGATGCAGTGCCGAAAAATGGCACTATGCCAAGCGGCTGGCCCGCTACGGAAGAGTCTGTCAAACAGCGCGCGGTCGAGCTTTACATCCTCGTCGCGGAGCGGGAGCAAGCCGACTTCAACGGCGACGGAGTCTTGTCCTATCTCGAAAAGGACAGCTATCTTGTCGCGTTGGCAACGCAGAACGCCGACGCATTTATGGAGGAGTTTCCCTACGCGGACCGGAATCACAGCGGCAATCTCGACATCCTCGAGGCCAAGGACGTGATTCGCGGCATCACGCTGATTGCCTATGCGGATCGACGCCCGGATGCCGTGACGGAACATCTGCTTCCCTTACAGTTCTGCCATATGGCCCTCGATGCACAGCGGTGGTTGCTGGACAACGCAACGAGTGAGCCAAGCCGGGAGACGCTCGACAACATCTGGTCGGTTCTCAAGAGAGTCGAGGAACGGCCAGGGAGCTATAGCGTCCGAATGCTCGACCACGGTGCCCCGGGAGAGGTCAGGGATCGTGGAAAGTGCGACCGCGGCGAACGCAGCCGCTACCAGGAGCTCGAGAATAACATCGCCGTAATCCAAGCCGAGTTGGCTGCGGAGCACAATGCCGACAAGATCGCGAAACTGCGACTCATGCTTGCCAAGCTTGAAGCTCTGCTGGGCGAGCTTGAAGGCTCATAGGCAACGCTGATGGTTCCCACAGGGAACAGGGTTTAGAGCACGTTCGGTTACCGTGTAGCAGCGCCCCCCTTTGACCCCTTCTCACGGGGGAAAAAGGGGGGCTGCATAATCGAGGGAATCCGAGTCGCCTCGAGCGCGCGGCGAGTTCACTTCCGATCTCCGATCTCTTCTATCCGGACCGTCCGTCGCAGGTGGATCAAGGAGCGCCTGACAGACCGTGGTTCCAATGACCAAGCCCGCGTCTACACCCTCGACTACACCGGCCTCGACGTCGCCGGCAACGCCGCGACATGCAGCACCACCGTCACCGTCCCGCCCAACTGCGGCTGGAGGCAACCATGAAGTCGGATCCCCTGATGGCGAAGGAGTAGACGGATCGCCCGTCTTGGGGTGCGTACCTGACTTACTTGCCGGACACTTCGAATTGCTGGAGAATCTTCACGGCGACGCCGGCCGTGCCGTCTGCATACATCTGTTCGGTCCAATGTCTGGGACCGTAGGGATGGGATTGTGCACCCGAAGGTAGACAGCCGGTCGAGTAAGGAGAGCCTTTCATGAAACGCATAGTCATAGTTCTTCGATTGATTGGGGCAACCGTCGCATTGAGCAGTCTCGTGTTAGTCGTCGGGTGCCCAACGTCTGCAGGGGCGCTCAGCCCGGGCGGTAGCTTCGGATCGGAATTCGGGGCCACGCAAGGCGGTGTGCAGGACATGGGGTTTGCCCGAGAGCTTATCGCGAGCGGGCAGGTCCCGCCGCCCGAAGCTTTCGTCGTCGAGGGCATGTTCTCCGAGCACGAGCTCGGGCTGTCCGGGGAAGCCTGTGAACGGGTGCTCTGCCTGCGGTCAGCCATCGGTGTCGCCCCCACACTGGAGGGTAAGGCAAGCGGGTGGCTTCAGATTGGACTCTCCTCAACGATTGACCCCGACACGTTCGAGCGACCTTCGCTTACCCTCATTGCCACGATGGACGTTTCCGGCTCGATGGGATGGGATTATCGCACGGAGCGTACCGAGTATCCCACACCCGGGCAGGTAGCACGAAACCTCCTTTCCGCCATCGCGACTGAGCTTGGCCCTGAGGATCAGATTGCCTTGGTGACCTACGGAACCACCGTGCACACCGTGCTCCCGCTGACGCCCGGTGATCAACAGGTGACGATCCAGGGTGCGATCGACATGTTGAGCACGGGGGGCGTGACCGACATGGAATCCGGCCTCCGGCGGGCCTACGCGATCGCTGATACCGCCGAGGGTGAAACCGAGCAGGTTCGTGTCATGCTCTTTACGGACTTGCAGCCTAACGTCGGGGCGACCGAGCCGACGGAGTTCGAGGAAATCGCAGCCGACGGTGCCAGCCGGGGGGTTGGTCTGACGGTGATGGGCGTGGGAGCGGGGCTTCGCCAGGAGATGATGAACGCGATTACGCATTTGCGCGGCGGCAACGCCTTCAGTCTGTTCAACGACGAAGATGTAGATGAGTTGATGGTCGATGATTGGCCTTTCCTGGTGAGTCCAATCGCGTATGGCATGGTTGTCGATGTCACTCCATCGCCTGGTTTTCATGTCGCGGATGCCTACGGCTTCCCGTCCAGTAGTGACGAGGTCGTGTCTTCCTTCGATGTCAGCACGGTCTTCTTGAGCCGCCGGAAAGGTGCTCTGCTCTTACGCATCGAACCGGACGAGGGGACGGATTTGACTGGGATGAGCCTTACCGGGGCCCTGTCTTACCTGACATTGGAAGGCCAGCCCGTCGAGCAGGAGATCACAGCGGGCTACTTCGGAGAGCCCCTCGACGACCGAGGACACTATTACGAGCAACACAGCGTTGGCAAAACTGTGGCATTGGCCGTCCTGGTGTCCGGCATGAAGCAGGCGGCTGAGCTGTATTCCATCGATCGCGAGCTGGCGATCGAGACGATGACCGGGACTCTTTCCAGGATTTCTGCCGATGCCCTGGCACTTGACGACGAGGCCATGGCACCCGAGGTGGAGCTCGCCCGAGATTTGCTGACGCTCATGGAGCAGGGCGCAGACCAAGGCGACCTGTACGGCTACGGTTGGTAAGCTGTAACGTCGCGTCAAAGGCGTTTCATGAAATGAACCAGCTTTCCGGTCACGACGTATCCGCAGGCTCGGTGGGCGGTGATGCTGACGTCGTTGTCAGAAAGGCTGTCCGAGGCCGTCTCGCGGCAACCATGAGCACGAGCCCATGACTCGGCTGCGGCAATAAGCTCTCGCCCGATGCCGCTTCGCCGAAGGTCCGGATCGACGTACCAGCCCTCGAGGTAGCCGACGTTCCGCGTCCGGCACCCAAGGGCATGAGGATGGATCGAAACCTCGATGAACCCACCCAGAGCCCCGGTCGCGCGGGGAATCACGAACACGGCTTGGTTGTCCGTGTCGGCTAGGATGGCGACCATCTCAGCTTCGAGCACCTCTACGGCCGTCTCAGGCCAAAGGGCTCTGCGCATCCGCAGCCATTCGTTATGATCACTTGGCCCAACCGAGCGAGTCTGCATATCCCGTTGGTGCGTCCCGGAGGCACCTCCTCCAATTGCCCGACAAGAACGGTGCGTCAAAGGACGCACTCGACACATCTAAGCGACCGTAGGATGGGTCGCTGACCCATCCGTTAACCACACCTTCGTCGAACACCGGAAGGTGACATCGATATGTCACTACAGCCGTCGCAGTGTCCAAATCATATAGGGGCTGCTCTCCCGGTCAAACCCCCCACCCTCGTAATCGCCATGAAGTTCGTCCACGGCAAATCCGCACCCGCAGGCCAAGGCTTCAAAGACATCCCTCTCGATCAGGGAGAAGTGGATCGGCGTGGAAGCTAAAGGCTTCGGGTCGCATCCTGGCCTACATTCTTCAATGATTTGCGTGCCGCTGACCATCCCGGTCTTGGCGTCGCAGGTCAAATCCGCCTTCAGAATGATCTCGCTTTGTCCCGAGGGAGCTCGATGCCGGGCCACGGTGACCATACCGCCGCCGATCGACCGAAGCCGGACGGGTGGGTTATGCAGCGTGCAGATGAACGCGCCCCCCGGCTTGAGGGCCGTGCGGACGGAGCGGAGCATAGCGTCCTGGTCCTCGTGGGAAAGAAGCTCTGAGAACGAATGGAACGGGAGGATCGCGAGGGTAAACCGCTCAACAAACCCCAGGTTCTTTGCGTCCCGCTCGAGGATAACGGCGTGAAGGCCCCTCTCGTCGAGCTTTCGCCGTAGCATGTCGAGCATCTCGGGCGAACGGTCCGTGCAGGTCAACTCGACCCCAGCCCGTATAAGCGGGATCGACACCCGCCCCGTGCCGGACATCAGCTCTAGGACGGGACCGGCCACTTTGCGGCACTCGCCCAGAAAGAAGGGTATGTCCTCAGTGAAAAGTGCGTACGAATCGTACAGCTTTGCCACCCTGCTGTAGTCGAGTGCTGGACTCATCGCCGGTCTACACCCCCCTCGGAATCAGCCGTCGTCGACCGAACCGAGGCCTGCCATCCTACCCGCAGACCCGCCCTACGCCATGTGCCAGATCGGATGCGGGTCGCCCGGGGGTGGGGCTTGACTTGGTCAGCCAGCGATGGGAGACTGCATGATTCCATGGCTGTGGGCGTAGTTGATTACACCGGTGGGTCGATGACCCACCCTGCAATTGGTGCGTCTGGGACGCACCCTACATGCTGGCTGGCGGAGTGAGAGACAGTGTACGCGATCATTAACGACGGTGCTCACCAATACCGGGTTGAGGAAGGTCAAGTTCTGGAGATCGAGCGCAAGGACCTCCCCGAAGACACAAAGACGATCGAGTTTGAACGGGTCTTGATGGTGGGCGAGGTCGAGGACGGCCCCAAAGTCGGCCAGCCGACCGTCGAGGGGGCCAAGGTCACCGCCACCGTTCTGGGCGAGTCCAGGGGCGACAAGATCACGATCCACAAGCGTCGCCCTCGGAAGAACTACAAACTCAAGAAGGGTCACCGGCAGAAGTATCTGCGGGTCAAGGTCGAGAAGATCGAAGTCTAACCCGCACCCGATTTTTGTCTGGCCATTTTGCACTCTTCGCCACTGATGCCCTTCAACGGGTGTAGCGCTGCTCCTTGTGGGCGGCGCCCAGCAAACCTCTCCGTCACCCCATAAGCGGTGGCGCTACACAACGACCAACTCTGATCTGACTCGTCTGATATCATTCCTCCGAATCCTGCTGTTTAGCCACGTAGAGCAGAACGTTGCCAACAATGGCTTGTGCGTCCGGTGTCACGTATCCGACACAATTCAAGCAGGGATGTTTGGCCAACGCACAAGTAAGATCATAGGGCGAGTAGACGACGACCCATCGGTCTTTGTGCCAAATCCCATAAAGCAGAGGGTACTCGAAGTGTGCCGCCTTGCTGCCGCGATGGCGTTGGCGAAAGGAAAGGTCTTTCAACGGGACACCAAGACCCGGTGCGAACGACCCGGTCTTGAGCGGATCATCCGACGGGATTGGCTTCCACGCCTCCGGTCCAAACAGTCCAATCGCAAATTCTTGGAACTGGACATCAAAGTCCTTCGAACCACAACAAGCTGACGCAATTAAGGTCCCTCCCAACGAAAGGTAGCTCTTGAGACGAGCTCGTCCGTTGGAATCCAGGGGCTCGAAGGTATGGCCCGTCACAAATAGCACCTCTGCGTCACGGAGGTGCGTGTCGGACGCTTGCATGGCGTCTCGTTTATCGACACCCAGTCCAACACGCAGCGATAACGCGGTTGACAAATGCTTGAAGGCGTCCGGATCGACCCACCAATCTCCGCCGTGCTGAAGCCGAGCCACTGTCACTGTCGATGATGGCTTGGCACGTTTTGTCTCGATGTACGGTGTGAATCGGCTCTTGATCGGTCGTCCGAAGGTGGCGTAGTGAACGATGTTGCCGGCGAGCTTGAAGCGTCTCTGTTCGGTCTTGAAAAGGTTCTGATGCCACGCGCAGCACGCGGCGTTGGGGAGGATGAAAATGCTCGTACGGCAACCGTCGCTGAATCCCAAACAGTCGTCGCCCGGCGGAAGCGCGTCGTGCATCGTCCAGACTGGATGATTCTCCGGAGGCGGACCATATTCAAGTCTCGGAAACATCCCGCCAAACAACGTACGACACCCATCGGTGAACTCTTCCTTCGAGCAACAAGCGACTGCCAGCATCGTGCCGCCCGCATTGACGAAATCACGCAGCTTCGTCCGGTCCTCGGTATCCAAATCGGGTGGGCGATGTCCGGTTATCAACACCACCGGCGCATCGGCGAGATCCGAGGGGTTGGACGATAGCTCCAAAACCTGCCAGGTCACCGGTATGCCGGAGGTGCGGCTGATCCACTGCGTCAAATTCGCGGCATCACGACGATCGTTGTTCCAATCACTCTCTTCGCCATACGCGAGCTTGTTGATCAGAATGGGTGTACGCGCCTTCGTGAGCGCCAGAATAGCGAAGCAGGTCTGGTCCACGCCGCCCCAAGAACCGTCACCCCGCTGCGTCTTGGTCAACTGCTCTGCGAGTTCACGGCCCCAGACGTGATCGCCGAAACGCTTCCGACCCGAAAGCACACCAAGCCTGGCCGAACCGTACAAGTAGTAGCTCAAATACGCTTCGTGTGGATCACCGGCAAGCTCCGGCTCAAAGGCGGGAATCGCATCCGCGCGAAAGTGCGCATCCCACCAAGCCCAGGCGCGGGACATCGCCTCGCGGATCGGTTGGGTCTCGGGAATATCTTGTCCACAACGGGCCTTGAATCGGCCATTGAACTGAGGTCCCGCATCGAGGTAAAGTTGATCGTAGATCACATGCAGCGATGTCAAGCCGCCGGCAGTCGCACTCCCGTACGAGGTCCGAGGTGCGGTCACAGCGTCCGAATCCAGACTGGCTGCATAACCCCAGCCGCCATCCACGTTTTGGCTTTTAAGCCAACTCTGTTCCGCGCGGCGCCAGATGGTGGCGCGGACCTCGGCACCAATCGAGGTCGCCTCAGCGAGGGCAAGCAGGGCCAGTTGCGAGTTTGAGCTGTCCGCCCACTGCCTCTCTTGCCCAGCCACGGAAAGTCGACCGACGCCCCAACCTCCCCCTTCCATCTGGTCAAGTCCCATGAAGTGGATGTCTTCGTTGATTTGCCGCTCGAGAAACACGGGATCAATCTCGCACCACGACAACAGCCGAAATGACCGAGCATACACGGTGTTTACGTCGGGGGCGTTGAACAGGTTAAAGGCCGGCCCACGCAGCCGGGGGTCCGCGGGCGAAATCCCAGCCGATCGAAGCGCGAAGAGGCACAACGCGGTCAAGCCGTTTGGGAACGTCTCCTCGAATGTCGGGTCGATCCATCGCCCGCCGTATCCCTGCTGCGACCAGAGGAAATCGACGCCGCGGCGAATGGCCATTTGAACCAGGTCATCCCCAATCGACTCACCACTGACAGCCGTTGGTAAAGCTGCCGTTGCGATGGCGAGTGTGGTCAGCCGGCAGAGCACCTCGAGGTCACAGGTCATGTCCTTACACCCAACATCCAGGTTCCCAGGCTCCTGCAATCAGCGTAGTGCTGAGAAAGAGTCCCGGCAGCGCATCCTAGGCATGCCTTTAGCGACGGTCAAAGCGTGCGCGTACAACAACTCCGTCGTGCGTTTGGCGATTTGTCGCCGGGGGGGCGATCGGGCGTCCTGCCGGCCGGCTGTGCGAGTCGATTACCCGCGTCGCCGTGGGCTGGTCTACGACCACTCGACGACTGGGGGTTCTATGTGTTTGCACTGGCCACGGTCGACTTGGCCTCTTGAATCAACCGTGAGACCTCATCCTTTCGCGCCGTTCTCTTGGCCAATCGTTCTTGCGCTGGCGCCTTTTCGCTGGAAGGCTCTTGCAGCATTTTCAGCTCGCTCGCGCTGGGATTGGCAATTCGATCTGCCGACTCCACGACATTCGCGATTCGTCGGACAACGCTACCGGGATGGGTGGCCCGGATCGACGGACACTCGTGCAAGGTTTTCTCCAGCCGGGACTGCACGCGAAGTGCCTCCTCCACCCATTCATGGAGCGTAGCCGTGGCCCGGTTTGTCTCGGCGGTCAGCTCAGCCAAGCGTGTCGAGGCTCTGTCAGCCGTCACCTGGCAGGTCGTCGAGTGCTTCTTGGCGTCCAACGTCGCTTGCGAGAGTGCCTTGAACACCTTTTGAACGGCTCCACATACCCGCTCCAATTGAGCCGCCTGTGCCTGGGCGGATTCGATGAGTTCAGCCGGTTTGGCTGTCGCCTCCGTAACGCCTTCCTCGACGGTCTCCACCTCGGCGTGAAGCTCTTGGAGCTGCTGTCGGAGGGCCTGAGCCTGCTTGACGAACTCGTTAATCATGGGTCCGCTGATCTCGGCGGATCTCTTCGCGGCAGCCATTCGCGATTCGAGCTGCTCAACAGCCTGTTGGGATTGAGGTGTGATCCTCTCGAGGGTCTCAATCACTGGCAGGGTGGTGCGAGTGAGCTCCTTGAGCGCGGTGCCCTGCTCGGCGGCTCGCTTTGTCACTGCTTCAAGTCCTTCGAGCATGGTCTTGGCGTTGCCCGCCGTTTCTTCGATTGACAGCCCGGTGGTCTTGGCGGCTTTCAGGATGCGCGCAACCGCCCTGAGGCGATTGGGGAGTTCCCGAGCCTCCTCATACCGGTGGGTGAGCACCTCAGTCGTTTGTTGAGCCTGCTCGATGCGTTGCCCGAGCTGTGTCACCATGTCCTTGGCAGGTTCGCCCGCGGACTGCAACCCCTCAATAAGATGGAGCGCACGCTCGTTGCAGGTGTTCAACTGCTCTGTGCCGTTTTCCGTCTGGGCGGCCAGCGTTTGCAGGGCTGCTATGCGACCCTCGACGCGCTCGGTTAGTTCTTGAGCCTTCTGTTCAAGGGCACGAATCGCATCCGAACAACTGTTCGTCGAGTTGTCCACGCGTTCAGCGATGGTGTGGCCGGTCACGTTCTCCTCCGCGAGCCTGCGCAGCAAGTGCGTCGCTGCCGCTTGGTGCGAAACGAGTTGGCCGATCTTCTCATCGACGTGGGCGACAACCCCCTGCATGGACTCGTGAAGCTGTCCTGCCGACCGGGCGAGCTCATCCAACTGTTGGGTCGTCTTAGTGGCGGTGGTCTGGGCTGCGCCAAGGCGCTCGGTCTGCTCTCTCGCCTGGCCCGACGCGGCTGAGACCGCCTCCCCCGCACGCTTTGCCTCTTGGACAAGAACACAACCGGTTTCGTTCGCCTCGGTGAGACCACTGAGCATTCGCGTGGCTGCTGTCGTCTGCGATTCGAGCCGCTCACTCTTCACACCGGTCTCAGCTAGGATCGTGCGCAACTCCTCCTTAGTTCGCTTGGCCGAAACCACGATGCCGTCAAATTCCTGCAACAGATGCTCAGCCGACACCTGCGTCGCGGATAACTGATCAGCTTGCTTTTTCGCGTTTTCCGCGGCCTCGGTGACTGAGTCCGTGGCACTTTCTGATTGCTGCACAACCGCCTGGCCCGCCTCAGACGCCTTTGACAGCTCGTGCAGGGTCCTGTTGGCCACCGTGCATCGTGCGTCGAGGCGCTCATAGTGACCGGAAGCCTCCTCGACAGCCTGCTGCGTGGCCTGAAGCGTTTCTCGGGCGGTGCTCGTTGCGTCATGAAGGCGCTCAATCACCCGTTCGCCTTCCTCGCGTCCCGAGGCCAAGCCGCTTAACGACTCTTCGCCTCGGGCAATCTGCTTCTGGAGAACATCAGCTCGCTCCGCGGCGGTTCCAAGTTCGGTGAGAGTCGAGGCCAATCCCCGCTGTATGGCTTCGACTTCGTGTTGCGTCGATTGGACATTGCCAATGAGTCGCTCACACCGTTGCACGGCCGGTGCGAGCTCAGCCTTCACCGCGCCTGCCCGGTCCGTCAGTTCTGTTATGGACGATTCGGCAACGTGGACGGTCCCAGCGATTCCGCCCGCTCTTCTTTCCGTATCCTCGAGCTCCTCCGCGGTCGCGGTCAGCAGCGATCGCAACTGATCCCCTCTCGCCGACAACGCTGCGATCTCCCCGCGCAACCTCTCTGTTGTGGTCGTCACCGAGGCCTGGATCCCGGTCAGCGACTGCTGTGACTCAGCCACAACGTCACCCGTCTTTCGGCGACAGACGTTGACAGCCTCTCCAAGATTGGCAATTTGTCTCTTGCAGTCATCGACCATCTCGGCGAGGGTTGTCCGGTACATTGCGATGGCGCGTTCCATCGCGTCATGGCGGGTGCGCATCTCGGTCTCGAACTGCTCATTGAGCTCATGCCGGAGGCGGACGTGTATTTCGCTTGTCCACTCCTTCTGGAGCCGCTGTGTCTCACCCCTGACCTCATCCAACGTGCGATGCAGGGTACTGATGGACTGTTCGGCATCGGCTCTGATCGATGATGCCTTCGTGATGACACCTTCGAATTGACTTTGCGCTGACTCCGCGCTCTCTCGTACCGACGTTTCAGCCTCGATCTGCCTTTCGTGTAGTAGAGTCACCCTCTCATCGACATTGTCGGTGGCTTTGGTGACCCGGGTCAGCAGGCCGTCAAGCTGCCGTTGAGCTTCCTGAGCCGATTCGAGACCACCAATCAATACCGCGATGCGCTGCTGGAGCTCATCCGCCTTATCGGCAATGTGTTCAGCCGACGATCTTAAGCGAGACTCCACCTGACCGGCATGTTTGCAGACCTGCTCGACGCGGCGCTTCTGGGCATCCATGTCCTGGGCGAGCTCCGAGGTTTCCCCGGCTTGCGTTTCCATACCCCTCAGCCGAGCTTCCGCCTCGCTCAGAATCTGATTCGCGCGATCTCGTAGGCGGTCCACCGAGGCTGCGGCATCGCCAACCGCTTTGGTCAAACCGCTGACCAGGCCTTCCGCGTTCTGGATCAACGACGTGAGGTGTCTCTCTGCGGCTTCGTATTTCACGAATGATGCGTCAGCCGTGGCACTGACTCGCTCCGCCCGAGCGGAGGCCCGCTCGAGACAGCGAAGCTTGGCCTCGGCGGACGTCAGCACGCCCTCGGTGAACGTGGTGGGGAGCCCAGTCGGTTCGAAACCAGAGGAAGGTTCCAAGTTGATCTCGTCCGACTCTTGCTCAGACGGACCCGCACCGCCGAACGTTGCGAGCCCGACATCCATTCCGTCTGGCGATACGGCGGACACCGGACCGGTCCCAACCGCCGCCACGACGGGCGTGTCCGCCGCTTGTCCTTCCAAGGACCTCTCTGGTAGCACTTGGGCGTGATGTTGCTCGGTCAGCCCGGCTGCGATGCGCTCGGCCGTCGAGACACCAAGCTCGTGGGCGGCGGCAGTTCGTTCGATGAATGTCTGTTCTCCGAGCATTTCGGCAGCGATCGCCGAAGTCACCCGCGATTCGCCTGCTCCATACGCCCCAACCATGGCTGCGTCAGCCATGCGATTAATGAGTCTCGGTATTCCGTTTGAAGCCGTGTGAATGAGGGCAACCGCCTCGTCCGCAAATGTACTGACCTCAACCGCACCGGCGACCCGCAGACGGTGTCGAATGTACTGGCTGGTTTCGCCGCCGCTCAGAGGGCGTAGCGGCCGTTTGCTGGACAACCGCTGGGCAATGCGTTCATGCCGGGGGCTATCGAGCAGTGACCGGAACTTGGGTTGGCCGATCAGCACGATGCTGAGCAGGTTTCCACCGTCGTGTCGCAAATCGCTGAGGGTAGCGAGCTGCTCGAGGTCGTCGTCGGCCAGATTCTCGGCTTGATCGATAATCAGAATGGATCGCTGGCCTTTGACAGCAGTACGGACAAGGTGCCTGCGAAGCCGCGTGTAGTAGCGGATGTGGTGGTCTGACTCGGGCAGTGTAACGCCAAGAGCCTTGCACGTTTCTCGCATCAAATCCATCCCCGCCATAGATGGCCAGGTCAGGACAATGACTCGATCCGAGGCGTTAAGCCGGTGCAACAGACTGCGGATCAATAGGGTCTTCCCCGTCCCGGCCTCCCCCAGGACCAGAGCCACACCCCGTCCGTGGTGCAGTTCGTAGATCGTCGCTGCGAGTGCCTCCTCCCAATCGGGATAGGCGTAGCAAAACTGGGTGTCGGCCCGGTCCTCGAAGGGACGGCAGCGAAGCCCGAAGAAGTCGCAATACATGGCGCACCTCAACGTGACGAGTCCATATCAACCTACTCAACACACAGCGCACAGAGCCTGTACGTCCGAGAGAATCATCGGAATGGGGGTGTCGGCCCTGAACTTATCGGGCAGGGACGGTCAGCTGAGGTGCGGCCGCCGCCATAACCCACGCTCTCGATACTGGCAACGGGGATGTTTCGTTCGTGTGACAGGGGCCGCACGCTGCACCTGCCAGAGGCATCACCCCGCGTCTGTACGCCCGTCGCGAGGCTCAGGGATGGGTGCATTCACGTGGGGTCGCGAACTGGATGTCATTCGGCCCGACCTGCTCGACCAGCGACCAGCGGCGCACCCGAAAGCGCATGGACGACTTGGATTTGGGCCAGTCGGCAGCCATCTCACCCGGTAGCATCGGGCCACCGGGGCTTAGCGGCTTGTGTTTATCGAGGCGTGACCTCATTTCGACCACACCGTCCGCATCGCGGAAGACCACACGACGGATCAGACGAGGCCAATAACGGTCAAGCCAATACTCCTTTTCAAGCTTGACGCGACCCTCCTCGTCGCGCTCCAAGAAGAGAATCTGCTGGTGCTCGTCAACGACGCGCTGAACACATACCGCCGGAGCCGTGGGCGGAGTGAATCCCGACGCCGTCGGGAGCCCGCGCGGTGAATCGTCCGCAATCGTGTCGCCCAAAGCTTCGCCCTCCACAACCGGACACGGAATCGGTGTCAGACCCAAAGCGTCTACGATTTGGTCCGGCCGGATTGGGATCTGTGAGGCGAGCTCATCCGACCCGTCGTGGTAACCACAACGATAGCGATCCTCCTGCTTGCTGTAATACCAGAACAGCTCAGCGTTGGACCCCAACAGGAGTTGACGGTCCCCGAGGCTCTTCAGATCAAAACGGACATAAATCGGAGCCAGGTAAAACAGAACACCATCAAGGTGATAGCTGCGGCTGCGACCTTCGGAATCGGTGAATTGGCCATCCACAAAACCGGTAGCCTTCAAGGTGCCGCTGATCTTGCCCGCGTTGGTGTTGACGATGCGAATCGCGTCGTCCATCGGAATGGGATCGAGCACAAACCGCGGGTGGGGTGACGGGCATCCGCAGAGCACGATCGTCAAAGCGGCAACCGGCAGCGTAATTACGCGTTTAGATCCCTTCATCGAGGGCGTCATCCTGCTGATCTGGACCCGGGTCAGTCCCATCCGTCACCGTCGCCCACACCCCCATGTCGCCGTGAAGGATCGCGCTGAGCTGTTGGCTTACCCCTTCGATCTCGCTGTCGGTCAGGCGGGGATTGATGACCTGATGCGTCGTTTGATCGTGCGTTAGCGTCATCTGCCAGATTTCCTGGCTGTCTTCCACGGTCGAGCGGTCGTATCGCAGAAGCCGCTTTCGCATCAGAATCAGAGCCAGCACGAACCGAAACTGCACCCGCACCGGTTCGGTTTCGTCAGCCAGGCGATGGAAGAAACCGACAAGCACCTCGTTGTCGACCAGCAGCTTCTTGCGCTTCTCCCTGACCGGGACCCGCGTCTTGAAATGGCAGTAGGCACCCTCGGGAGGTCCTTGCCAGCCTTCGAGCGAGTAGTCAACGCGCCTAAAGCTCTCACCATCCTCCAAGAGGACGGTGTAGTACTCCTCGCCCTCCTCTAGGGTCCGTCCCGTAGCGGCACATTTTCCCGTTGACGTCTCAACTTCCCATTGCTGCGCCATCGCTTCCAACGCCTTCCCGGTAGCGTGTCCCGAAGAAAGCAGCCGCCACGTCCGCTGCCCGGCAGGACACCTGTGCACGTTCGACGAAACATTGGAAACGCAAGGTGGCTTCTCGTCAAGCTGATGTTCGCTGCTGTCGTCCGTGGTGGTATGTTGTGAACCGGGTTTCGCGCGAGTATCATCCAGTTCCTGCATCAACAGCAGGTGCGAGATGACCGTGCGAGATTTTGCACAACCCCGAGCCGCGGGCTTCAGCCCGCGCGGTGCCGCAGACTTTTCAGCCCGCGCGGTGCCTAAGTAGGGAGGACAGTGTCCACCGCTTGACGAAACCTTGACCAAACCCGGTGGGCCGTGCCCACCCTATGGAAAAGGAGCCGCGTCTGTGTCACCGCTTTGGACGCGGCTCAAATATATCTGTCATCATGTTTGCACAGTATTTGAAGCTTTCCCGCACCGTTCACATCCTCTGTGTAGGTGCGTTCATCAACCGGGCGGGCACCTTCCTGGTGCCGTTTCTGACGCTCTATCTTCAAAAGCAGCTCGATCTCGGTGTCGGGTTCGCAACCCAAGCCATGGGAATGTTCGGGGTTGGAGCTCTGTTGGCCTATATCACCGGTGGACAGCTTGCAGATCAGTTTGGGCGCCGGGTCGTCATGCTGGTCAGCCTGTTCGGTGCCGCCGCGATCCTCCTGATCTTCGGACATCTCCGCTCGAGCTGGGCGATCATGTCCGCGGTGTTGGCCTTCTCGTTTATTTCCGAAATGTACCGCCCGGCTGCCTCTGCCATGATCGCCGATGTGACGAATCCCGAGCATCGAACGCACGCCTTCGGGCTCATGTACGTTTCAATCAACCTCGGTTTTGCCGTGGCCGCCGTAGTGGGTGGGTTCTTGGCCCAGTACTCGTTTCAATGGCTCTTTTGGGGTGATGCCCTGACGGCGTCCATTTTCGGGCTTTTGATCTTCCTGGCGATCCGGGAGACGCTCCCATCACGACAAGCTGGCCGGACCAACATGGTTGGAACCGTGTCCAGCGCGGCAAACGCAGAATTGGCGTCAAACCCGGTGCGGATGTGGGAAGCGATCATCCATATACTCACCAACTGGACGTTTGTGATCTGCTGGATTGCCACATTCTGTGTTGCGACGACCTACCTGCAGGCACTGTCCACGTTCCCATTGTATCTGAGCGAGAAAGGCTTCGGGCCATCAACCTATGGGCGCCTGATCGCGCTGAATGGGCTGTTGATTGTCGTCCTCCAGTTGCCCGTCACCACCCTTGTCGCTCGTTTCCATCGTGGAACGATGGTAGCCTTATCCGCTGTCGCAGTGGCCGTGGGGTTTGGGTTTACAGGTTTGGCTTATACGGTTTGGCACTTTGCCTTGACGATCGTCGTCTGGACGCTTGGCGAGATCATGCACGCTCCCCTGATGCCCGCCATCGTCAGCGATCTGGCTCCGGTGGAGCTGCGGGCAAGGTACATGGGCGCGTTTTCTGTCTGCTTCTCCTGTGCGATGATGATCGGCGCACCACTCGGTGGGATCGTCCTCGGACGATGGGGCGGAGGTTGGCTTTGGGGCGGCAGCCTGCTCGTCGGCCTTACGGGAGCGGTCCTGTTTGCAAGCGTGCGCGGCAGACTGGCGACTCAGCCGACCGCACCGACAAACGATCAAGGGCCAAACACCGCCTGAGTCTCCCCGTTCCCTCGCGATTCCCGCTGGAAATGACTGGAAACCAGGTGCCAACGTCTCATCGTCCACCCGTCCCAACCGCGCGGCCCCGCCGTCTCACGAGCTCGTTTGCGAAGTCAACCCTTAGCCGTTATAGCACGCCTCGTGATGACTGGCGCGGGGCAAGGACGAGCTTCACCGTGGTTGGGATTGGCTAAGGC
>CAYOQG010000063.1:0-21029 GCA_964405925.1 uncultured Phycisphaeraceae bacterium
GGTAGGTTCCCCACCAACAGATCTCGGTGATCTGATTGTCAGCGGCTGGTGTGAAATCGTCGGCAACGAAGTAATCGGTTCGGTCGCTCGTCAACGCATTCCAGCCGTCACCGTGCTGACAGTTTTCAGACGGATGCTCGCATGGGGGTACGGGTGCCTCCCCGCAGGCAACGGTGAACGTTCCAACGCCACCACCGTGGATGCCGAAAGGCGTCCCGATCTGAATCAGGTACGCGTGGCCGACTTGTGCGTCAAACGTGACAATGGATTGAAGCGCGCATTCGTCTCCGTCGTAGCAGGGGTCATTACCGAGCCAATCGCTGGGCGGGCAGTCGCATCCGTCCCAGATGCCGATCGTGGTGTCGATCACCGTACCGCCGCAGGTGTCTACCGTCACGGCGCCGCTGCACGTGGACGTCCAGCAGTACCATACATCGTGGTCGATCCGCGACGGCTCCTGCGCGGTGGCGCTCAGGTTATCGAAAGGGAAGACGCCTTCACCGACGATCTCGATGGCCCCTTCACATTCGTCGTTGAGCGGCGGTGCTGCGAGCGCGCACGGAGAAGAGATCAAGATACACGTGGCGGAGACAAGTAGGCTTAATGTTGCTTGTCCGCAGAAGCGACCGGTGTTGTCGTTTAACTGTCTATCAACTCGTCGCATAGTCCAGTCTTTCTGCTGGATGGTTCCGTTCACTCGACACAACCTTCGTAGGAAGGCCGACCGGACCCGTCGTGCCACAAACCGGTTAGGACAAAGTCAGCCGGCAGGGTGTCCTTCTGCCATCCGTCGCCACGGATAATGATGCACTGGTACCGATCTTGGAGGGAAGGATCGTCGGGGTAGACGAGTTCATTGAAGTAGTGTAAGGCATACCCATCGGCGTCTTCCGTGCCTTCGAGCCAAATCGCGCGTGTGCCAGTGTGGCCGTCGACATATACCTGGTTGAAGGTCCAGTTCCTTCCGTGCCAACCGCGTACGGCCTTAGTCGGCCCGGGGTCCACACCCTCCAATCCCAGGCTGCTGACACAGGCTGGCGTTTCGCGCTTGCACGCCCAGGCCCAGCGGCCGATGTTTTCCTCGAAGTTGATCGTCCGGGCGGGATTGGGCACCCGCGAGGTGGGTCTAAGATACGGCGAATTGCTGAGCATCCAACCGCCGCCAGAGTTGGCGATCATGAACTTGTTGGCTGCGTAGCTGTTGCCGAAGTGATCGTATGACGACCGTTCGTAGTTCTGGACCCAACTCGAGCAGTGTGCACCGCGTGGTGGACCATCGTCCGCCGGGCACCTAAACGCCGGCAAATCGAGCTCGGTGTCGGGTTCCCAGAGGTAACGATAATCCGTGCCATCCCTGAACCCGGCCGGGTAGAGGATTTCGTTCATCGGTCGCGTGGCCGGCCCAAAACCTGCCGCCGTACCGTACCGACTGCTCTGCCAGGCGTAAGGGCCGTCAGAGGGAGCACCTCTCTCAATCGCGTACGGGTGGCCTGGACTCCCGATGCCCGACTTGCCGCCCCACTCATATGCACCGATGTATTGCGGTTCAGTGCAGGGTGTGCCACAAGGTTGACCTGGACACTGGCAAAACTGGAGCGGGTGGACGGGGATGCCGAAGTTGTCGGGGGACCACTCGGCATAGATGCCGCTAGCGAGCCCGATGCCGCGGAGACGCGAGTGACATACGGCGTTTTTGGACCGGTTGCGGGCCGCCTCGAGTGAAGGTGCGACCGCAGCGACGAGCAACCCGACAACCACAAACACGACGACCAGCTCGGTCAAGGTAAAGCCACGGCGTGTGCAAGCGGGCCGACGCGGCGGGTACGAAAATGCCGTCAACATGATGCCGTCCTCTGCGCGATTGGTGGTGGGGGTGGCGTCTGTCTGTGCCGAACCAGGAACATGAGCACCACGTGTACTCCTTACCTTCAAGCCCAAGGTGAGGGAGGCTTCCACGCCGGTAGTTCACTCTCCATATCATAGCCCACTCCGTCCTAATTGGCAATACCGCGGTGCCCGGCACGATGAAATGGGGGTCGGACATCCGCTGTGGGGTTCAGCAGGCCCGCGAGAGGGCATAAACGCCGCTGAACCGACAACACCGCAGGGCGCGGGGAAATGCTCTTGATCGGACAGGAGATCGTTGCTATACTAACTTCACTGTTCGACAGCAGACTCAGCACGCAGGTTGCATGCGCCCATCCTGCCGACCATGGAGCTTTGGTCATGAGCAAGAAGCTTCGAGGCACCACCATCATCGAGTTAGTCGCCGTGGCGGGAATCGTAGCGACGGTGTTGACCATGTCTTTTGCGAGTCTTGCCCGGTATCGTGAATTGAGTAAGCGTGTCGTGTGCAGCACGAACCTCAAGGGGATCGGAGCGGTGGCGCTGATCTACAGTCAGGATCACAACGACTTGTGGATGGTGCCGCCGTTCAAGCGTGGTAACATCGACGTAGACGGGATCGACTACGTTAACGACACACCGTCGATCAATGTACCGCCAAACGATCCGGGCGAGGTCGGGTACGACCGCGAGTTTCAGAGCACGTCGGAGACGGCATCGTCTCCCAATGCCGGAAGCGTCTTACTTTCGGTGACACGGTCGTTTTGGATGCTGGTTCGGTCGGGTGATGTTCATGTTCAGCAGTTCGTCTGCCCGAGCAGCTTTGACACGGTTGATGCCACCGAGGACATCTCGCTTTATTACGACTTCACGGGGTATGGCAACATCAGCTATGGTTATCAGGTTCCGTTTGGCCCCCCGGACACGCGACCCAACTCGCTTGCTGATCCCGGGCGCATTCAGGCGGCGGACAAAGGCCCGTTTTACACCGCACGAAGTGATGTCGACTGGATGTATGACGGGCAGCTACTCAGGATCGACTCGCCGCCTAGTGCATGGCGGAGATACAACTCACCGAACCACGGCAGTCCGTTCAATGGAGAAGGGCAGAACTGTCTATATCCAGATGGGCACGTGTGTTTTCATGTGAAGCCGATCGTTGGCGTGGACAACGACAACATTTACACCTTGATGTTCGACGAATGGTTCAGGCCATGGGGCCGAATCCACGGTGAGCTTCCGCAAACCGCCCCGACGCCGCCGTACCCCGGACAAGAGGCTTTCGGACAAGGTCCTGGCCGATACTCGTCGACGGACTCTCTCATCTATCCGTAGGTCTGGCATGCAACGAACTGCGAGAAAACAACACTATGCAGCGATGTGCCGAACCGTGCGCCCCACAGTGTCACTTATTCGCCACCCATTGCCGCTTGTCGCATTGCTCGGGATGCTATTCTCAGGACAGGCGGCGGCGCAGGTTGTCTCGGTGTCGTGCTGCATATCGGAGGGTAATTTGACCCGGATCGGGGAGTGCTTGTCGGGGCCCGAGAACGATAGTTTTCCGCCTGGATGTGGTTCCATTGTTGCCTGCGTTTTGGGGTTTGGCGGGGATACCGCTATCATGGACGCGATGTGTGACCCGGAGCAGCCGGACTTACCTGACGAGCCGAGAGCGGTGTGCAAGTCGTGGAGTGCAACGGAAGCTCAGGTCACCGAAGAGTGCGTAGCCTCACCCAACACGGAGTTCAATCTGTTCGAGATGTATGACGCTGACGGCGATGGTGACATGGATCTGCGAGATGTGGCTGCGTTTCAGAAGATCTATCAGTCGGTGCCCAACGAAGTGCAGAGTGAAGCCCGGCTTGTGTACGTCGAGTGCTGCGTGCCGGCGGAGGGTGGCGCTGACACCACACCGACCTGCACGCTTGGATTCGACGGCGTCATCGAGCCTGGGGACTACATGTACGAATTGTGTGTTCCTGGGAGCTTCCCGACGCCGCACACACCGGGGCTATTGTGCGAGTCGTGGAGCTTGGGATATGTTCCCGCGATGTACCTCTGCAAGGGCGCAGATTTCTGCGAAGATCAATGCACCGGGGAGTGTGACGGGGAGAGCGAAGGTATGGGATGTCTCGAGTTGTTTGGGGCTGGCAGCGAGCCGTCGGAGGCTGAATCTGGAGAATAGGAATTGACGTACCGACTTGGGTTTGACGAACGTCGGTCGTCAATGGATACGACGTTATGAAGGTGCCTTTCGTATCACGAATGCCAAGCAACGCATGGTTGATCTCTGCATGGGTCGTGTCGATCGGGGCTCCGGGGCCCGCCCAGCCGCACCAACAAGAGGTCACCCCTCCCCGTGCACCTGCTCTGGATCAAGGATACCGCCTCGTGGTTACGCCCGCTTTCGACGGGGAATACGTGGGGGAAGCGGTCGATCGATTCGGAAGACAACCTGATGAAGGCCTACCCGAATCCGCAGGATCATCGGACCCTCTTGCGCAGGGTCCATGCGGATGGGAGTGCGACTTTTGCTGGATCGGAACACCTTGGGAAGACAACTGCGATTGGGCGTGGGAGGGTGACGGTCAGTGCGACTGTGGGTGCCAGTTTGAAGACACCGCAGACTGCATCAGTCCCGCGTTGCCCGATCTGGTCGTGGAGGAGTCTTTCGTTGGCGCCGAAGCGGAGGTCTTGCCCGGTGCGCCGGTCGCTTTATCCGATACGGTTACCAACGTTGGCGTGGGACCGGCAGGCATCCCCTTTCGTGTGATGTGGTTCATCTCCGAGGACGATGTCGTGACCACGGCGGACCTGGCGTGGGGGTTTCGAGTTGTTCGTTGTTGCCTAGTACCGTTTACGACGAGCAGCGCTTCCGGCTTTCTACAATGGCCCGATTTCGCACCATACAACACACCAGGTCAGACCTATTATGTCGCCCTTGCGGCCGATGACGCCGATGGAATCGTGGAATTGGACGAGGAGAACAACTGGGGCGCGGTGTGGTCGGTGACGGTCACTTGCGGCGCGGAGCTGAGTGCCGCGACGCCGAACCATAATGAAAGTCTCTGGCGATCGGCGAATAACATTGTTCGGCTGACGTTTGATGAGGACATCACGACACCAGCGGAAGGTGACGTGCAAGTCCGAGCGCTGCTCGACGATGGTGCATTCGGTCCGGATCTGTCGGCTTCTTTTGACTTCACCGTCGAGGAGGCCGGCCAACACCATCCGCGCATCTTGCGGATTCAGGAACGGGGGGATGTACTCACACACCGGAACTGGTACGGCATCAGCAGCACCGGATGGACTGGTGTGTGTGGATTCGAGGTGCACTACGTGCTACAGGTCGGCGACGCGAGCAACGATGGCCGTGTCCTGGCGTTCGAGGTGAGCCTGATCAACATGGGTATACCCGAATTTGCGGCTGCGGACGACGACCGACGAGACATCGACGGCGACGGTCAGATCTTAAACTTCGATGTGAGCATCGCAAAGGGGAAAATTCCGTCATTCCAGGTGCTCAAACCCATCGGTCACTGATCGGCGCAAGGCGTGTGATACTATTGCGGGAACGGCGGGATGGTGGCTGGTCCACGTGTGCCGCGAAAGGTCCGTTGTTCCAACAGGTGGAAGTCCTGTCCCGGTAAAGGCGTCCCGGCCGGGTAGCTATCCCAGCGGCTATGGAGGTAACGAAGTGGTCGAAGCCCGGGAAACAAACGGCTGCCGACGAGAAGGAATGGGAATGGCGTAAGAGGAGCAGTCTCCGGGCGAATCGGGACGAAGCCGGACGGGTCGCCGATTTCCACGCACTCCGGCATACGTTCATCACCAACCTGGCCCGTGGCGGCGTCCACCTGAAACAGGCCTAGGATTTGGCCCCCCATTCCGACATCAATTTGACGATGTGCCGCTCCAGCCATACTTTGGTGGAGGATCGGGCGGGAGCGTTGCAGGCCCTTCCCGACTTGAGCCCGACCCGTGAGAAGGAAGGGCACCGGGCAACCGGGACTGACGGAAGCGAGGCCGACAGCCTGTGTACCAGCCTGCGTGGACGGGGTACATCGAGGGGGTCGCCGCTGTCGTCGGATGGCACTGAACCGGAGCCAGATCGAAAGGGTCGAAATCGTGTAAGCTCCGTTGGGACAGGTACTTCTGACCGTTCGGAGCGTCAACTGACACCGGCTGGCACTAATAGCAGTCATGTATGGAGGAGTGGCCGAGCGGCTGAAGGCGACGGTCTTGAAAACCGTTAGGCGAGAAATCGTCTCGGGGGTTCGAATCCCTCCTCCTCCGTTCAATAGCCCCGCGAGAATCGCGCGTTTCGTCGGCTCGACGGCTGTCGGCCCCGGTCGCCGAGCAATCTACCGTCCAGGGCATAATACGCATCCCGATGCGGCACTGGCGGAAATCGCGTAGCAGCGTCTCCTTTCATCGACCTCGGCCGGCGGGCGAACGCGGGTCAAGCGACACACAAGAACGGGGTCCGCTCTAACGACTGGCGATTTCTGTTAGAATGTCCGGGTGAACACGCGGGAGCGAACCGAACAGATTCGACTGGCCGTTGACGGCGATCGTGACGCGATGCAGCGTCTGATTGTCCTCTATCACGCGCCCTTGCGTGCCTCAGTGGACCAACGCATCACACCCTCGATGCGTTCGCAGGTCGATCCCAACGACATTTTGCAGGAGGCCTACGCGGCGGCTTACAAGAGTATCCGTCTGTGCGACTTTGCGGGTCCTGCGCCGTTCTACGCCTGGCTCGAGTTGATCGCCGTCAACAAGCTCAGGGATCGGCAGAAGGCTCTCAAGGCAAAAAAGGCAGCACCGAGCGAGGGAGTGCAGAGCCTCGACGATGGCAAAGCTGCCTATCTGGAAGTCGCTAAGACGCTCGGCGGCCAGGATCGCACCCCCAGCCGCGAGCTCAAGAAACAAGAGGCAGTGGCAGCGGTGCTCTCTAGCCTGGCTCGGCTCACAGACGATCAACGAGACGTCATCCGGCTCCGTTTCCTGGAGAGCCTGTCCGTCGAGGAAGTAGCCGGCCGTCTTGGGAAAACCAGATCATCGGTCTACAAGCTGATTTCTCGCGGCCTCCGCGAGTTACGGGAGTCGCTCGGTTCAATCACACGCTTCCTCACTCAGTTGTAGTCCACCCGCCGGCAGGCCGGAGTACCCCTCGGGCCCATCACGAAGCCGGCCCTCCGCGTCCCATCCTGCGGCGAAAAAGCATCTCGACAGTTTTCGGAAATGGCGTCCGAACTGGCGGCGTGCTTTCGTTTGTCTGATGGAGGACGGGAAAGTGCCGCAAACGGAGGCTTGGTGCCGGCGACGGCGGCAGCCTGTTCCGACAATTGGAGAACGGAGGTAAGATATGAAAAGGAAACATCTGTGGAATTGGGAACTGAATCTGGCGGCAGCCTCGATGATACTGCCTGTCTTGGCCGCAGTGGCTGACGCCCAGGACGGTAAAGGGCTGGGCAACTCAGCACCGCTCCGCGCGGAAGCGATCGCGGAAGCCTCGGTGGACGATCCGTGCCCGTACATCGAATCGCTCGAGGTGACATGTGACACTGATTGGCACCTGCTGCAGGCAACCGTCGAGTCTGACTTGCCGCGCTGGACACGACTGCGTATGGTGGCCGACGATGCTTTCTACCGCGATTCGCGCGTCCGATGGTGGGGAACAGCCAACGCCCGCTGGTGGAACCCCATGCCCGGCCTCCACGAAGTCTGCATCGAAGACTGCGACATCTGCGAGACCGTTTCCTGCGGGTGCGCCGCCGACGCCGAGTGCGACCATGGCGAGTACTGCGACGAGGGGAGCGATCAGTGTGTCCCAACTCGTGTTTGGGTGCTCGATGGGCATCTGCCTCGGCCGACTGCATGGCACGGCGCCGTTGCCTTGGAGGACGGTGTCTTCGTATTTGGTGGGACGGATCAGGCTACCGACACCCGGCTTGATGACACGTATGTCTATTATCCTGGCGGGACGCACGAATTGCGCGCGGCGCTGCCGGAACCACGGAGCGAAATGGGATTCACGCTATGCGGTGGCCGCGTGTATGGCGTTGCCGGAATGAAGGATGAGCCTTGTGGCGCGGACTGGTGCCGAACGAAAGACATTTGGAGTATCGACCCGTACGACCCAGATGAGGGATGGAGCGTGGAGTGTTCATTAGACTATGCCCGCAGCTCGAATGCCGGCGCGTGCCTTGAGGGGCTCATCTACACCATGGGTGGGCACCATGAGGACACGGGCCATGGTTTCTCACTGTCCCTCGTCGAGAGGGTCAACCTGGCTAGCGGTTGTCTATGGGAGGAAGTCGCCCACCTGAACCAGGACGATGCCGACGGGCCGAACGAATATCCTTTGGGCCGGGAGGGTCTGGGCGCCGTGGCCCTTGATGGTAAGATTTACGCGATAGCCGGCCAGTCTTACGAAAAGACCCACCATCCCGCTGTCTGGGGTAATTGGGTGGAGGTATATGATCCCGCACTCGACATGTGGGAGGACGTTATTCCCGGAATCCCCGGACCGGGTCGCAGCGGTCTTGCTGTCACCGTGCTCGGGACCCGCATCTACATCATAGGAGGGGAAATCGAGAATGGTGTCTACACCGATGCTGTGGAGTACTATGACGTTGCCGAGGCAGCGTGGGGGACGGACACATCTTTCCCCGTTGCCATCGCTGGTGCCCGGGCAGTCACAATCGGAAACGAGATTTACGTACTTGGCGGACGCTCGTACCCGGAGCACCAAGCTCTGGATACCGTCTATGTCATGACAATTGAACCGTGATGTTGCAGCGACCCCAGTATCATACTGGCGGCGTCCCGCGCCCAATTAACTCGGCGTGGGACGCCGCGGGCTTGCTGCAATGCCGCATCTCCGGAGAGACCCCGTTCCATCACCTACTCACGGTCGACGTACCGTCCGTTCTGAACGATGGGACGCCAGCAACTGGTCCAGAATGCACGCGCTTTCTCTGGGGTTAGTCCCGGTCGTCGCGAAGTCACCTCGCACAGATTTAGGTTACGGTCGACGATCGGGGTCCCCCAGGAAGCGGTATCGCCGTCGGGCGTCCAGAGCACAGTGACCACGCGAAGCCATGGCGCGTCGCCCTCGTCGAACTTCCTGAATTCCTCGCGAACGTCCGCAATAGCTGCAACAACAGCAGGTGGTTCGCCAGTGGGTTGGCGCACCACCGCCCCATCGACCCTACGGACTTGCCGGTGCTCACCCCACGGTGACAGATCAAGGAAGGCATAGGCGACAGGCGTTGCTGCCGAGGACTCCGGCAAAAGGCGCGTAGGTAGTGGCCCAAAGCCGTCCATGTCGAGCGGATCCAGAATCATCACGACAAGCACTTGGTCCCAACCCGGAACCGGGAGGCCATCCGCCGGAGGTTCGTCAATGAAGCCGTCCAGTGCATCATTCGGCCCGTAAGCAACGAGAGCTGAGCGTCCATCAGAGAAGTAATCAGGGAGTACGACAATCGACTGGATTTGCCCAAAGTGCCAGAACGTGCTTTGAATGTCCCCGGTACTTGGATCTATTAGCGAAACTCGGGTTGGAGACTCCTCAGGATCATGTGCGACGACGACCGCTTCCTCACCCGATGTGCCGTCGAGATCAGCCTTCGCGATGACTCGAACATCCCAGGATTTGTGCGGCAGGGCGCAATCTGGCCATTGTCGGCCGTCAGACATGTTCATCTTCCAGACTTCTTGCCCATCCATATTAAAGGCAAACAGAGAGTCCCCTTGAATCGAGCCCTCAAGCCCCGCAACAATCAGGTCCGGCTCACTATCTCCGTCGGAATCCAGTTTTTCTGCCGTGTTTACCGACACACCCTCCGTACGAAAATCAAAAAACACTTCCCAGTCGGTCGACTGTCCGCGTCTGACCTGTATGGTCATCTCTAGGCCGTCGCCCTCGTCACCGGGTCTAACGTCGGCGATCTGCGGGCGCGCTGCCGTAACATCATCGGCCGGAGTCGCAACGTAGTTTTGCAGGCGGTCCACGCGCGGACTCGCTGAAGGTGGGTCGGGTGACAAGGAGGACCACCTCGACTGGCTCACAAACAAGACCCCAACGGTAAAAAGGAGGACTCCAACGACAGCCGCCACAAGCCACCGGGGGAGTGCGCGGCGGATTGACAGGGTAGCACCTCGCTCGCTTCCGCCGGGGCCGGCAATCACCCCGCGCGCACTTGCGGGCCGGTCTTCTCGGCGTTTAGCCATCAGACGTAAGGCGAGGCCAGCTAAGAATGGATCTGTTGCGTCGTTTAACGTACGCGGACCCGCTGGCTCCTCGTGCAGGATCTCGTGGATGACGGCGGTGGGCGAGTCCGCTTTGAAGGGTGTGCGCCCGGTGAGCATCTCATAAAGCACGACGCCGGCAGAGTACAAGTCTGTGCGCTGGTCGATGTTGTCGTCACCGCGGGCTTGTTCGGGGCTCATGTACTCGGGGGTGCCGAGCAGCGAATCGGGCAGGGTCATCCGGGTCTGCGATGATATCATCCGTGCCAGCCCGAAGTCAGCGATCTTGACGGTGAGCGGCGTCCGCTCCTTGACAGTCGCGGTACTGATTCCGGGTCCGTGTGGATAACCGTCGAGCAGGATGTTTGACGGCTTGATGTCACGGTGGATCAAGCCGGCGTCGTGCGCGGCGGACAGACCGCTGAGCAGTTGCCGAAAGACCTCGCGGATCATTTCAGTTGGCAGCGGACCTTGTTCGCGAATCACATCGGCCAGCGAAGGACCGTTAACGCGCTCCATCGCGATATAAGGCGTGCCACGCACTCGCTCGATCGCGTGAATCGTCACCAAGTTCGGATGTCGCAGAGCAGCCGCGGCCTTCGCCTCACGTACGAACCGGGCAAGCGCAGCCTCATCGCGCGAGAACTCCGGCCGCAGCAGTTTCAAAGCGATCGTGCGCCCTAGATCTTCGTCGTAAGCTTCTAGAACGATCCCCATCCCGCCGACACCAATGATTGCGGCAACCTTGTAGCGCCCGAGCTGAGCCGCGTAGGCAGGATCGCTGGACGGTGTCAGCAGCCCGCGCTCAATCAGCTCGGCAATCGTGTCGGTGGCAGGCTGCAGACTCCGGACAGCCTCGATGTGTGCCTTAAACTCCTCCGCCAGCTCGGGATGATCAGCCAGCAATTCGGTCTCATCGACCGGTTCGCCGCGAGCCTTGCGCTCAAAGTACTCGTCAACGAGGCGACCCAGCAGGACATCGCGGTCCTGTTCTCGATCCTCTCGTCTGGACGATTTATCGAGCATTGTTCTCGGCTCTGCGTTGGAATGTCAGCACGCCGGAATCGGCGCCAGCAGTATAGACAGTCTACCCGGTTTATCAACTTCACGCAGTTGCCGGCGGAGTGACAGGTAATGCTGCAGCGAGAGCCAAGCGAATTCTGAAAGCCGTTTTGCCAAGAAAAGGCAGGGGGACGACGTCCTCTTAAGCGATGCTGGGACCAAGCGGCCTACACGCAGCCAAGGACATCGTCCCCCACTTTGTCAGAGGGGAACCGTGGGTAATCGCTTTACCGGTGATCTAGCACCGTCTCAACGGCAAGGTCGCCGTAGATCACGCGAACGTGACGATCATCGAGGCGCCATCGCATGAGCACCGCATCGGCATCGTCCGCCGTCACCTCGCGGCCGAAGTACTCCGGTTCTCGCCCTTCCTGGATGAGACGTTGATGGAACTCGACTGCGGCTCCCACAGCTACAACCTTCTGGCTTAGCGTTCCGTATGCCGCCGTGCCTGGCGTGGGTTTTTCGCCGTTCGCCGCCATTTGGTCGCTCAAAAGGCGGACCGTGTTCATGACCAGTTGCATCGCATCGAGGTCGTCCGGATAGCGTCCATCAGTCAGCTCCGCATACATCCCCAGCACTTCGATCAATGTTGCTTCGTCCTTCGGAGGCAACTGGATGTTGATCTCGACGTAGTCCTCGGGAATCGTCGGTTCAAACAGGTCGGCGTCGAGCGGCGTATCCCACTCGAATTGGTCGTACAGGATCTTCATATGTGAGCCGGGTTCCGGGCCCGGCATCTCGACGGCCAGACGAACCGGCAGCGCACTCTCGGCATCGACATAGAGAAGAGCCGAGACCTCCGATCCCCAGAGCCCAAGCTGCTTAGCTGGGATCTCGAAGCCCACAACCTCACGCCCGTCAATCTGGTCGGAGCCCAGCAGTTCGCTCGCGTCCTCGGAAAGCTCCCTCAGCTTCTTGAGGAAAGCGTCCGGATCTCGCATGTGGTCGAAGGAGGCATCTTGTTCCTCTCCCTCCATAACCACATAGCTTTTCGTTATGGGTGTGACTATAATCGCCGGGCCGTCAACCCGCTTGAATAGGGTGGTCGAAGGGAGCCCGAATGCGCCGAAGTCACACCGTGTTCCGTATTCGCTCGACATGTACATCTTGCCCGTAACGGGAATGTCAAGCCCCGCTATCATCGTGTTGGAGGCTATGCGACACGTGATGGTGTCGATCTCCCGAAGACGTTTAACCACGTTCGCAAAGGCCAATCGATCACCAGGCCCCAGAAAGATTGATATGGCAAGAGCGATCACTGCCGCGGCTGAAAGCAGTCCAGCCGCACGTCGTGTTCGTGGATGATTCACGGTCAAATCTCCAAGCCTTCGCCACCCGCGGCTTAACCAACCCTTCGAATCGGGCTGCGGAGAATCCGTAGGAAGCGAAGCCAACAGTTGCTCGCGCTGGATGTCGTGGTCGCGATCCATCGCCTCATACGCGCGCAGCAAGCCAACGTGGTCGCGCCGGATTTCACCGAACCGCGCGCGACAGGATGAGCATGTCTGCAGATGCTCCCGCATCCACTCCATCCGATCCTCATCGAGAAGGTCCATGCTCACTAGCGTCCAGTCGTTATCCGTTGGACACGTCATGGCAAGGTCTCCTGCTTGCTGAGCACATTCCGCAGGCGCCGGCGCGCACGCGACAACACGCAATAAAACCCCGATCTTGATAGGCCCAGCACGACGCGGGCCTGGTCTGCGTCCTGGTCCTGCAGGTAGAAGGCATGCAGGGCCAAACGTTCTCTTTCCGGCAACGCAGTCACCGCATAGCGGAGTGTCTCAATCTGCTCGTCGATCCGGTCCGGCTGGTCCGAACCCGCGCGGGACTCAGACACTCCGGTCAAGCTGGCCAGCCGTTCGATTCTCGATCGCTCTCGCAGACGGCTGCGCCGCCACTCTCGGCACACCTGGCGGGCGATAGCAACCAGCCAGGCAGCGAACTTGCCCGGATCGTTCAGTTCACCAAGCTTTCGATAAGCCCGGAGAAACACCTCCTGGGTCAGATCCGCGGCTACGTGGAGATCTCCCGTGGCGTCAAAGCACATCGCCCGTATCACGCGCGCTCGGCGGTCATACAGCTCGCCAAACGCGGCTTTATCCCCGCTGAGCACACCCAGCACTAGCGTCGCATCTGTCGCCGCCACGAATTCGGCCTCCGTCGACCGTGATGGCCATCACCATATAAGTGGCCGCCGCTTACATCTTGTCCACCGAAAAACCGCGGGTTGAGAAACGCTGGGCAGCCGGCAACGCTCTTCAGGACAACCATGGTGCTGCCCGAATTCACGGCGGACCTCATATCCGTGCAAGCGACACCCGCCTTGACCGTGGAGCGGTCCAACGGCCAACGCACCGGGTGCCGCAGCATGGATCGCCTCGCCTATCTACGCGTTCGCACGTTGGACGGTATGGATAGAGATCGTCGACGCCCGGTGCGGGGCGGTGGGCTCACCGACGACGACCAGCATGTCACCAGGTACTAACCCGAATAAGCCGCTCAAGCGCTCATACACCTGGCTACTGGGAACAGCTCCGGACTCGACGTCCTTTGGAACGAGCCTTGGTTCGACCCCTGAACAAAGTGCCAGGCGACGGCAGAGAGACTCACTGGATGACAAACCGATGAGAATCTTGGGCATTTGGTATTTGCTGATCCAACGAATGGTGCGTCCCGACCGACACCAGACAGCCACAAGCTTGGCACCCAGATCGTGTGCCACGAGAACCGCACTTCTCGCCACGGCCGCGGCAGTACGATCCACCTGATGGCCCACCCATGAGCCCTCAGCAAGCTGTTTGGAGAAGTCGGCGTCTGCATCGAACCGGTCGCCCTCGACTTGTTGGGCAATCCGGTTCAACATACTGACCGCTTCGACGGGGTATTTGCCGATCGCCGATTCCGCGGACAACATCAAGGCATCAGCCCCATCCAAGACGGCGTTGGCTGCGTCACTGACCTCCGCCCGCGTCGGCGATGGATGATCGACCATGCTCTGCAACATCTGTGTTGCCACGATCACCGGTTTGCCCGTGTGGCGACATCGCCGGACGATGTCTTTCTGCATCATCGGCACCTGCCAGACATCCATCTCGACACCGAGGTCACCGCGGGCGACGAGGACGGCGTCCGCCATGTCAATGATCCCGCCGAGCGAAGCCATGGCTCGGGTGGTCTCGATCTTCGCGACAATCGGAATATCACTGTCCGCTTTTTCCAGAAGGCGACGGAGCATCACAATATCTTCGGGGCTTCTCACGAATGACTGGGCTACGTAATCAACCGAGTTGGCGACCACCCACCGCAGATCAGCCTCATCCTTTTCGGAAATGGCCGGCAGCAACAGATGCGAGTCAGGCAGGTTCACTCCCTTGCGGCTCCCCAGCTCACCACCTGCTTCACACACGCAAATCACGGCGTCACGTTGCTTACCGGTCACCCGCAGACGAATCTCTCCGTCCTCGATGAGCACGCGGTGCCCGACGCGAACGTCATCCACCAGACCCGGGTAATTTGTAGAAAACGCCTTGGATGTTCCATTTTCCAGACTGCGGGCAATTACACATTCCTCTCCCACCACCAATGTCGCGTTGGCTGAGTCCACGGTGCCCGTTCGCACTTTCGGTCCGCAGAGGTCTGCCATCGTTGCTACGTGCGTGCCGCGTTCGTCGAGTATCGCACGAAGCGTGTCGAGGGCCTGCTGACGGTCCTGATGCGTCCCGTGCGACATGTTCAGCCGAAAGACATCCACACCCTCGTCGAGAAGACGCGTTAACACCTCCCGCGACTGACTTGCCGGGCCAATCGTGGCGACGATTCTCGTTCTGGCTGGGGTCATCGTTCGATCCATACGCTCAAAGGCATCCTCGGCATCGTGCTTCAGCCGAGATTAATCCGACGTTTCCTTCGCGACTATCTCAGGTCCCACCCCTTTTCCCCCTTGTAAGAAGGAAAGGAGGAGGAAAAGCCAGGCGATTGCGGAAAAGGTCAGAATTCTCTGAGCGACTCTTGGATTCCTTTATGGACTTCGTACCAGAATCTCAAGGCCGCTTCACGCTTGTCTGATTCAAACTGGCGCACCCACTCCGCGAGCTCTCTGTCGTTGTTCCCTCTGACAGTTTGCTCCCTCTTCAAAAACGTGTAGATAAAGTCGGTATTCCTTTCGGACTCCCAGAAAAGGGAAGCGTTCCTGCTATTGATCCGGCTTGCCGTGGTCGAAACACCGTCAAGGAATCCCTGCTTCTCATACAGGGTCTCCACGATCGTGGGCAGCATGCCTTCCGCCCAGGCTCTATGGAAACGGCACAGACCGGTGTTGTCGAGGACAAGTTCCTCCTTCATTCTCTCAGCATTTCGTCGACCCAGCTCCCGCGGTGGCACGAAATCATATCCGTAATACATGTAGTACTTACCCATGATAGCCATCGGCGCAAGGGCACCGGGTGTCCAGTACTGGTTGGGCACCATCCATCCTTTCCGGGCAAAGGCATTGTATAGGAAAGCGTCCCGGACGTGTTTGCCCTTATCCCGTGACAGCCGTCTGGCGAACTTGCGGGCCCCCTCCGACAAATCAATGACACCGCGCCGCTCAATGATGGAATCAAGGATCGCGACCCCCAGCTCGGCATTGTGCATGGAGTCTGTGGTGACGCTGAACTCACGGGCCGAAAAAGCCGGGCGCTGCCCAACACCCAGCTCGCTTGGTGTCAGATGTCCTTCCGACAGACATTCCATCAACCATGAGACCACCCCGCCAACGGAGATCGCATCAAAACCGTAAGCATCGGCATGATGGACAAGCTTCTCGGCTGCACGCTGGTCAAAGATGCCAGACAGTGGCCCCAACGCTTGATAGGGCTCGTAGTCCTTCTTATACTCACCGTGCATCTTCTTGCAGACGGCGGCGCACGGCTCTCCACAAGTCTGTTGCTCTCGAGGCTCGATGGTCTCTTCGTTGAACTGTCTGAGATAGTGATTCGCCACAAGCTTGTCGTGGATCTCGAGGCGTTGTTCCTCGCTGGCGTAGATGCTTCGATAGTTGAAGGATAGCATGTTCCCTTCGAGGGTCGCGAAGTTGACACCGAATGTCCCACCGGTTTCAAAACGTGGATCGAAGCGGTATTTGGTCGTAGCCTCGAAGTCCTTGGCTTTGAGCTTCTTTTGATACTTGTCCTCGAACCATCGGTCAGCCACGGCCCGATCGCGAAAGTCTTCGTCCACGAATGTGCCGCCGTAGATGATGGCAGCCAAGTTGTGCTCCCGCAGCAGCTTGGACCCGAACCCGCCCCGTCCTGCCCAGGTGTCGGCGTGGCTGAATCGCCCGTTGACGATCAGCACCGATCCGATCGCCCCGAAGTCGCTAGCCTCAGCCGCGGGTCCGACGGCTAAGACGCGGGGGTCGGTTTGATAGCGGTCGCCAAATCGCCGAAGTGCATGATCTATCAACGAGTAGACCCCGTGACTCTCGTGGCTCCACACCTTGTGCAGATCGACGGGTGCAAGTTCTACGCAGACCTCTTCGCCACCATCTCGGTTCAGATAGAGAATCGACGGTGCCGCCGCCTTGCCGACAATCGATAGCATGCTGAGCCCCAGATTGTCAAACACCAACGCCGCACCACCCATGCTCGAGACGTAGAATCCGCCCCAGCAAGGAGAAAAACCAGTGAAAATCAGTCGGTTCGATCCGGGTAGGATGGAGCCCGCTAACAATCCGGCACCTATGTTCAGTGAGTTGTGCTTGCCGGCCAGATGCAAGCCGAGGTCAACGGGGCCGAAGAAGGGCTCGCCAACGGTGAAGCGATCGATTCTGTAGAATCCCGTTCCCGCGTCGACCATTAACACCCTCTGGTGAGTGTCCATAGCTATGTCTCCCTGGCGTCAGGTATCCATGCACACACTTGGATCACCCGGCCATGTTAAGCGCCATTTTCGACGGGGACCCCGCGACGGCAAGACCGTTGTCATAATTGCAAAAGAAGGAGACGCCAGCGTGAGGCTTCTCCCAAGCCCCGTCAAAGCACAACACACCTCAAAACAGACTCGGTTGTCCCTCCGGCCCGGGCTTGTTGTTGTCGCTGAACGGGATTCCCAGATGTTCGCAGGCTTGACGAGTGACCTGGCGGCCCTGGCGGGTACGGATGAGGAAACCGATCTGCAGCAGATAGGGCTCAACAAGGTCTTCGAGGGTGTCACGCTCCTGTCCCATGGTGGCGGCGATGGCCTCGATGCCGGCAGGACCGCCCTGGTAGACCTTGATTAAGGTCGTCAAGAAGGATCGATCGAGCTCGTCCAGCCCGAGTGTATCGACCTGCTGGATCTCCAGTGCCTCGTGAACGACTCGTTCGGTCAATACGCCATCACCGCGGACCTGAGCATAATCACGCACGCGTTTCAGTAAGCGATTGGCCACGCGCGGAGTGCCGCGGCTTCGTCTGGCGATGGTCTCGAGGGTTCCTGATTCCGAAGCGAGCTGAAGCTTCGACGCCGATCGGTGGAGGATGGTTGCGAGGTCGTCAGCCGTATAGAAATCAAGGTGGTACCGATGCCCGAAGCGATCACGCATCGCTCCCGTCAGCAGACCAGCCCGTGTCGTTGCCCCGATTAAGGTGAACCGACGTAGGGCGAAATTGACGATGCGACCGCTTAGCCCGCCCTCGATCGTGAAATCGACACGGAAATCCTCCATAGCCGGGTAGAGGAACTCCTCGACAATCTTGGGCAACCGATGGACCTCATCAATGAAGAGAACGTCGCCGGCCTCGAGATTCGTCAGAATGGCCATCAGGTCCGCCTGCTTACCCAAGGATGGACCGGAGGTAAGCCGCGGCGGCTTCTCATTCATCTCTCTGGCAATCACGTGGGCGAGCGTCGTTTTGCCCAGACCTGGAGGCCCCTCGAGCAGGATGTGTTCCAGAGGCTCCCCACGCTGCTTCGCCGCTGACATGGCGATCTGAAGCTTCTCCAGTACCGCCTGTTGGCCGACCATTTCGCCAAGTCGCTTGGGACGCAGTGCCGCGTCGACCGGTTCATCGCCCGACCGTGCGTGGGCTGTTAATATGCGGTCTCGTGCCATTATCTGTCACTTAGTCTTAGCCCTCTACCCCAGCCTTGACACGGTAGGCCACGCGGACCCACTCATCGGGACCAGAAAGGTCCGGGTGAAGCTGCGCGGCACGTTGCAGCCAACGCTCGGCGTCGCTGCGGGAGTCGCCCCAGGCGACGAGGACCTCGAGAGCGTCTCGCTGGGCTTGCGAAAGTCGTGCACCCTCCGCGTGCGGCTCCGCACCCGTTGGAAGAGCCAGGTCATCCATCTTCCCCTTCAACGTCGCGACGACCAGCTGGGCTCCTCGAGCGCCGATCCCGGGCAGTCGAGCGAGTGCTTTTGTATCTCCCGATTCGATCCACGAAGCGATGCGCCGCACCGGCTCGCACAACATCTTCAACGCTTTCCGAGGCCCGATGCCTTTCACACCGGTGAACCGCGTAAAAAAGTCGCGGTCCTCCGCGTGCAGAAACCCCAGCATCCGCGGTGTCAGGTGCCCCGATGCCTGATTACCCTCCATAAACTCGATGGTGTGCAGCGTCACCAACCGACCTCGGTAGGCAGCGAGCTCGCCGATGGCAAACGGGGGCACCAGAACCTCACGCGCCTCGCCCTCGCGGTCTATAATCACCGATTCTTCGCTGACGTCGACGAGTGTGCCGGTAAGCCTCACGATCACGGTGTCAGCTCCAGGTGACGCCTGCTTCGAATATCGCCAACGCAGCAGAGGGCAATGGCGAGGGCGTCCGCAACGTCCGGCGGTTCAGGAACTTCCATCAGGTTCAGCGTCGCTCGGATCGCCTTCTGAACCTGCGCTTTTGCCGCGCGCCCGTTGCCGGTCAGGTGCCGCTTGATACGAGTGGCAGAATAACTGCGAACCTCGATCCCCAGTTTCGCCGCTGCCAGGAGGACCACGCCCCGTGCGTGCCCCATAAGGATGGCTGTCCGAGGGTGTTTGTCATGGGCGTACAACTCCTCCACCGCTATCACGTCTGGACGATGCTCGTTGAAAACTGACGCGACGTCACGCTCGACGCCGACCAGACGCATCGGCAGCGGCAGGGTCTGGTCGAAACGGCACACGCCGGCATCGATGATCTGGCGGTCCTCGCCAGCCGCCCGTAGCACGGCGTACCCCGTCAGCGCAAGGCCGGGATCAATGCCGCAAACAACTCTCGTGTCTGTGCTATACTCGCCGATCAGACTCACGTGCCTCCCTCCTTGGATGGCAGAAGGCGAAAAGGTGATCATTCAGGCCCCCTCCCTACCGCCTTACCGCTGATTTCGCAAGGCGGGGCGGCAAAGTGGGTCAGCCGCGGGTTACAACAACCCACCCCCGCATCTACCGGAAGAACAATCGAGAGTTGAGAACCGATGGGCTGGCTGGGCCAGGTGGGAAGACGCGGCGAGACCCAACTTCAGTTACGAGGGGTACCGGGTAGTCAGGTTTCCAAACGCCACGAACTTTGTTGACCTTACTCCCGTCGCAGTCTTCCCGCATCGCATCGGCACGAACGCGTCAACGATGCTTGTAACCAGCCCAGCCAGCCACGATCGGCCTAATCCAAGCCTCGCCCGTGCTGGATCCGAGTCTCATGGGACCGCCATGCCGCCAAAACGCGGCACGCGGGTCCACGTCGAGTCCGTCGGGCCCGCAGGTCGGGAGAGTAGTCCCGTGCGCCCCAACGTCCGTATACTCAGGCACTGAGGCTCTCCCGAGCAACTAAACCAAGAACCCCGCCAGATTATTCTCGGGGATACAACTCCCTGCGCTCTGTGAGTTGGTGCTCCCACCCGAACGGTTCCAGCCACGTTGACTTGTATCGCAGGTGGCCCCCACACCGCGCGAACCACGGTGCCGGTTGGTCAGTTTGCCGGGAGGATCGCGGAGGCGATGCGGGCGGCGGCCGGGACGCGGATGACGCCATCTGTTTCGTGCTCGGCCACGGCCGCCATCAGGCCCTCATGAACATCGCGTTGCTGCTCGGATGTCAGGGTCTCGAACGCCTCACGGAACATCGGAGCCGTGTCGTACACTAGGTCGAAATACTCTCTCGGGTCGCGGGCGAAGTTGTAGAAGTGCACATCGGTGACGCGTATATCGCCAAAGCCGGCCTGTTCGAGCAAGCTCTCCAACTGGCCGGGCTTGGCGAATCGAAGGGGGCCGGGCGCGTCGGCAGACCGTCTCGGCTTTTGCACGTGTTTTGCCAGCTGTTCGCGGGGGATGCCAAACATTCGGTTCACATCGGTGGATGCCCAGCTCGCGATAGCAATCCGACCACCAGGCACAAGCAACTGCCGGATCTTTGACATTCCGGCGGACAGATCGGTAAGCAGGCACAGGGTGAACCGGGCTACTACGCCGTCAAAGGGCTCGGTACCGGCGTCCATGTCCTCGAGGGAACCAACCCGATACTCGACGTTGGTGATGCCCAACGCCCGGGCCCGCGCCCTGGCGGCCTCGACCATCTTCCCGGCGAAATCGAGTGACAGGACGTAGCCATCTGGACCGACCATGGCAGCAATGGACAAGCTCGGATCTCCAAGCCCGGACCCAACATCCAACACCTTCAGGCCGGGCCTAAGTCGAAGGGCTTGCATCAGACGCAAGGTCACAGGCCAGGTGCATGCCGCAAAGTACGGCTCCCAACGACGCCAACCATGGGCCACTGACTCCCAGTCATCGCGGATCGCGTTTCGGGTAACCGTGCCAGAGGTCATCTTCTTCTCCCACGTCTCGCAGATGTCGGGTGCTTGGTCGGTGTCCGCTGAATGAAGGGCGTCCCTGGACGGGTTGAGTCGTAGCTGG
>CAYOQG010000064.1:0-21009 GCA_964405925.1 uncultured Phycisphaeraceae bacterium
TCAGCCGCTGGCTTATGGCCGCATAGAATCTGCTCAGTCTGAGTCAAGAGCAGTGCCACACCTTCCAAAGACCCTGGTCGAGAACAGGGGCGTACGTGGCCCAAACCTCGGTTGAGCGCAGCATCGCAGGGGGTGGGCTTGGCCCGCACGGCGGACCCTATGATCTTGGGCGGACGACGATCCTGGAGCCGGGGAGGGCGTTGTGGTACGATTCGCGGCCACGGAGGCGGTCAATGGGCATCAACAGGGCAATACAAGTGTTTGCGCCCGGTCGGTGTGTCGATCCAATGTCAGACGAATCTCAGACTGAGAATATTCAGTTGGATGCGGGTGCGGGTGCACGTGGGAGCCCAGTTCTTGTACGGCCGCGCGGGCTCGATCCCACGGACGAATTCCACCCCAAGCTATGTGAGCATGCGCGATTCTGCCTCTCCCAGACCTGCGGATGTAGGTCCCTTCTATTGCGCACGTTCTGCGACTCGCCACGGGTGTGCGGAAGCGTTGTCCCGAAGGGACGTCTGACGCTAGCCCAGCGATTCATTGCTGGGAACGCGGCGTTGACAGACAAACCCAGTCCCGTAGGGACGAATGAGAGCTTTGTCTCCATTGAATCGTCCCTACGGGACTCGGATCTTGGCTGCCCACATGATCCCAGCGATGAATCGCTGGGCTATTCTCGGTTGCCCCTACGGGGCATCGCCCGACACGCGGATCATCGCAAGGCTCAACCCTCGTCCACTCATTCAGATCCAGCACAGTCGCATTATGGCGCACGGTCATATAGCCGGCGTTGCGGAATCGTGCACATTGATTCGGGAACGACTCCCCTCCATCCTGTTCGGTCGAGCGGCCGGATCTTCGCCCTTCGCAAGGGGGAACAGAGAGGGGGCGGCGACATAGAGAAGCGGCGCATGCTTTTTGTAGAACACAGTCTGAATGCAGAAACAGGAGGTGTGATATGATGCGATCTCAATTCGTTGGTTCAGTTTTTCTCATTGTTTTTGGGTACGCTGGAATCGCAAGCGGGCAGGTGGTGTGGCACGAGGATTTCGAGGACGTCCCATGTGGAGGAGTGCCGGTAGGATGGCAGACCGGATGCGGCAACGATGATTTCGGGGTTGATTGTGCAACGAGCTGCGAGGGCGATCGATCGCTGCGGGCCTTTGGCGATATCGGCGGTTGCCGGGCGGCCCTGGTGGCTCGCCCGATTCATCCGGCGGGGATCTATCTCGAGCAGTTTGCCGTCGAATTCACGGTACAGAACGGCGTCGAGGGTCTCTCCGGATGTCATCCCTATCGGGCTACGCTCGAGATGCAAACGGGCCAGTGTTGGACGAGCGAAGGACGCACGCTCGTGACCATCCTCGACGACGGGTCCGTTGCAGGCACCGACTGGGCCATTCTCGGCATGCTCGATCTGGATAGCTGCCATGTTTTGCGGGTCGAGTATGAGCGTATCGCTGTGGACGTCATCCAGACGCAGTACTATCTGGATGGATGTTTTTTGGGGTCGATTGTCGCCCGTTCCGCTCCTGACGAAGATGAACTGACCTGGTTTCATTGGGGAGCTCAGGAGGGGACAGCCTGGTTTGATGACATAACGCTGACAGCCGAAGGCCTTGTTCTCGCCGTCTTTGAACCTCCGGTCGCCAATCCCAGGTTTGTTCCCCATGACGGTAGCACCATCCCGATCAAGTTCCATCTTGTCGGTGCCGACGGTACAGTGATCGTTGACACCGGCGACGTGCGGCTCGAAGTGACCGGCCCGGGCGTTAGCGGCATGCCGGTGACCTACACCTTCGACCTGGCTGACGGAAGCTTGAGGTTCGACGCGCTCGCTGATCCTGCGCACTATATAGCCAACTTCAGCACTCGACGGTACCCTGTCGTGAGCGAGGCCGAATACGCCGCGACCGTATATGAAAACGGGGTGGCTGTCGCGTACACCCTGTTCGTGGTCGACTCGAAGAGCGGGTTACGGTCGTGGTGAGCGCGGCCGCGAACCTTGGGAGTCTGCTGATGAGCACTCCCACGGACTCGTCGTGCCACCCTGTGGTCGGTGACGTCGGGGGCCAAAACACCGGGCGGGCGAAACCGACGCGAACGGGGGCCGGACGTATGGGTGAAGCCCAGATGGACAAGTACCAGGGCTGGATATCGCACGGTTGAGCCGGTGTAGCTTGTTGTCGAAACGTGTCGCTGGGCGTGGGATTGCCCGACACCGTGTCGGGGATGTGGTAGACTGCCAATAGAAGGGCAGGTGGGCGAGCAGCGTTGTCAGGCCCAACCAAACAACCCATCAGCCGGTATTCTCAGGTTTAGACAGCGGCGGTCGCAAAGGCTGGTCGGTGCGGCTGCCGATGAATCAATGTGGTCCGTCTTGCCGGCCGCTCGGTGGTCGCTTACGCGAGGCCGCGGTTGGACAAGAACATGCGATGAGCGTTACGCGAGACACGGTTAAGTCAGGCTGTGCTGCGGGTTCACGCCGGGCTCAGCCTTCGATCCGAAATGTATGGTTCCAAACCTTTCAGCAAAGGAGTGTTTTCGATGAAGCATAAACTGGCATGTCTGTTGTGCGGCGTGAGCGTTTTGGCGTGCGCGAGCGCCCGGGCGGGGGATTCCCTGACGGAGGCCCTTGCCACGATCCCCGGTGACGCGATGGCCTTCGTATGCGTTCCCAGCATTCAGACGCTGGACGCTGATTACCAAGAGGCTGTCGTTAGCCTGGGGCTACAGCCGTTTGTGCAACCCCCGTTTGACTCGCTGGTCGGCGCACTGAAGACGTTTATGCCGATGCTGGGGGGGCTCGATGAGAGCGGTCCGCTGACGATCGTCCTCATGCCGGCTGCCACCCTGCGTGAGCTGCAGATGACCCAGGCTATCGTGGTTCCGACAAAAGACCCCAAGGCCATGGTCGAAGCCATGATGGGGCAACCGGGGGAAGACGGGCTGTGGATGGTGAACATGATGGGCCAGCCTGCGCAGGCGGCGGTCGGCCAAGGGCGTCTCATCCTTGCCCAACAGGCAAGCATCGTCAAAGCCGTCAAAGACAGCGAGTCCAACATCGCTGCCAAGCTCAAGCCCTCAGAAAAGAAAGCGCTTGAAGGATTGGACCTCGTGGTGTGGATGGACGCTGACCGCTTCTTCGCGCTGCTCAAACCGATGATTGACCCATTTCTGACATCGATGGTCATGATGCAGCAGGCCGCCGGTGGCTTCGAGGCCAAGAGCGCGGAGATGAACAAGAAGGGCATCGACATGTTTCTGGAGGGAACGTCGTCCTTCTCGTTGGGTCTAGCTCTGGACAAGGGCGGTGTGGGACTGCGTTTTGCGTTAGGTGCCAAGCCCGGAAGCGGAATGGTCGACAAGATCACGATGAAACCCACCTCAGCGTCCTTGTTGGCGGGGCTTCCCGCTTCCGAGTACCTGCTGGCCTTTGGGGAGACCATTCACCCAGCCCAAGTCAACGCATCGCTCGAAGATCTGGACGTCTGGTTGACACCACCTGCCGATGCTGAAGAGGCCGATGCAGAGAAGATGAAGCAGTTGCAGGGGATAATTAAGGAGGCGGTCACTCTCTGGACAGGGCTTCGCGGTTCGGTCGAGGCGTTGCCGCCGGGGCCTGATGGTCTGTTCGGCGTGTGGCTCATCTTTGATACGGCAGATAGCACGAAATCACTCGAGCTGAAGAGCAAGATGATCGAGATTGGGAAGGGTCTCCTCGCGGATTTGGCCAAGAAGGAAGAGGAGGGTGTCCTCGGACAGGTGAGCGAGGCCATCCAGTACCAGAAAGAGGCGGAAGAGATCGCTGGTGTCAAGGTGACGCATCTGGGATTCGATCTTGCCAAAATCCAAGACATCGAGGAGGAGGATCGCGACGATATCCTAAAGGTGATCGGCAAGGAAGGCGTGCTGCTTCGAATGGCGCCGGTGAGTCCGAAGCGGGTCGTTGTCTCCTTCGGAGGTGGAAAGGCAGAGATGGCAACGCTCATTGAACAGGCCAAAAAGGACGGCGCACCGCTGGAGGAAGACGCGGGAATTATGAAAGTCGCCGGCGTGCTACCCAAACCCGTCGCGTCCGTGGGGTACGTTGCAGCCGACCGGATCCTCGCCAGCATCAATCAAGTGATGACGGTTCTGGAAGAGGAGAAGCTGCCTGTACAAATGCCGCCGCTGGACGCACCCATGGCCATGGCAACGACGGGTGGCGATGGATGGGCACAGTTTGATCTATTCTTCCCGACGGAACTCGTCGTGGCATCCAAGAATGCCTTCATGGTGATGATGGGACAGAGGATGGGCGAGCCGGCGGCGCCGGACTCCACAACTGAGACACCGCCTGAGACACCTTAGTGGGACCTTGCTTCGATCGCGGTTGTGTCAAAAGCCGACGGGAGGAAGGAAGGTGTGGATTATGAGAAACCTGTTTCACGGCGTAAGCAGCCAGCTTGTCTTGTGGCTGGTTCTGATGATCCCCGTCTGTGCTGCAGACAAGGCGGACGAGGAGCAAGCCGCAGGTGCGATTGTACCCGCCGCGTCCGATTCGACCGAGTTCACTGCCTCAAATGCGGGACTCAAACCGCGCCTCGAACTTTACATCCGGTCAGTGGATACCCTGATCAAGGAGACCAAGCGATCGCACAGTGGAGTCTTCCTCGGTTCACTGAGTCGAATCATGCGTGAAACGGCTTCCGCTTCCGCCGAGGGAGTCGATGTGGACCAGGCGGGGGCCCTCATGAGACTGATCACCGAGTGGCCTGACACCTCTATCGGCGCGTTCATCTATGCTCCTGATACCGAGGGCCGCCTGCAGTGGGCGATCAGGTTTAGCTGGCCTGTTGAGGAGCTATACCAGCGACTGGCGGCGATCGTGGAGTTGGATGCTACTGCGGAGTTGTTCGAAGGCCTTAACGTGAAAGACGGTGGAGAAAGCGGCTTCGAGGTCACTTTGCGGGAGTCGACACTCGCATATCTGAGGCCCATGGGAGAGTCCCATTCCTGCCTTTCGTCTCACGCGGAGCTGCCCGTACCAGCGGGGCAGGCGCAGACGGGCGTATCCGAACCGGTAAGCGAGGATGCATCGCTCATCACTTGCAAGCTCAACTTTGTGGGAACGGAAAAAGACAGTGGAGCGACATTCTTCTCGTCGTTCAGTGCCGTGACCGACATCGAATACACAGCTCATGTGGACGCGAACGGGGACTGGGCGGAGAGCACAGAGGTCCATTGGCCTCCGATTTCCGGAATGGGTGCCAAGGCAATCTTCGGAAAGGTGAAGCAAACCTTCTTTGTTCCTGATGTTGCCTTCGGTGCCCTGGTGATGAAGGCACTATTTGCACCGGGGATGCTGGACGGGATGGCCGGGTTCGGGCAGCAGGTGGTGATGGACCCTTCCGGTGAGATGACCATTGTGGGTGAGGCCGAGCTCGGTCCGATCACATCCCACGTGGAGCCGGAACTATGTGTGACGGTGCTGCCGGGGACGGGTTTCTTACCAGCGCCGGACATCATCGTGCAGGCACGGACAAAGCAACCGGAACACCTGATCGACGGCATCCGGCGGGCTGCCGAGAAAACCAACGAGACATGCCGCGAGCGCGAGTGGCCCGAGCCTTGGCACGAGGTCACGGCCAGGGACCGGGCGGTCTTCTGGAGCGAGGGGTCCGGGCAATACCCCGGTGTGATGATGCCTCTCCTCATGCGCCCCGTGCTGTTTACCACAAAAGAGATCGACGCTAATGATCGTGAACGTGATTTCCTTGTCCTGGGCTGGACAAGTACATCGCCCCAAGGGCTTGTCCGTCGCTGGCTGGACCTGCCACGCTCGAAGGACAAACGTTACCTACCCGAAAAGCGGAAGACGTACGGGCAGTTGTGGGTCAACTGGAAGCAATTCTACAAGTGGGTGAGTCCCTATATCAACGTTCCTGTCGGGGCGTTGGCTACGGTTATGCCTTTGCCCGATGCGGACGAGGTCGCGTCGGATATGACGGCCGCGCTGGTGACAGCCAAGATGAGTTACGAGGGCTTGAGCCTGTCACATACGGGTCCCGTTCCCACGGGTGCCCTCTTTGTGCCGATTCTTGTGAGTGTGTCGAGCGCCGTCGACGACAGCGGAGACAGCGATCTGGCACGAGAGCGCCTGGCCTGCCAGCGCCTCAAAGTCCTGTACCACCACGCCAAGTTGTTCAAGCGGGATGTCGGGCGGTGGCCTGCAGAGGTCGCCGAGCTTGACGGATACGTTGACTTCAACGGCCACCCGGAGTTGTTGAAACTCGAACTGTCGTCGCGCAAAGCGTGGAGTCGGTGGTTGAAAGGACTCGTCGAAACAGACGATAAAGACAGTGACGATCAAGAGTGGGAGAGCGAAGAGGGCGAGCTCAATGACGATCTCTACGTGATTGAGTGGGGGCAGGACCACTGGCGCTTGAAGCTGGCGCCGGACACGCTCGAGCATCTCCAAGAGCTCTACATCGACCAGGACGGAAAGATTCACCGTCGTGAGAAGGACAAGAAGGAAGGACAGGGCGAGGTTTCCAGGGGCGAGACAAACGGAGAAGGGGTGACCGTCGCGGTGATTCTGGAACAAGCGACACAGAACGCGGCCGGCCGGTACTTCCCGCACCGTACGCCGTCGCCGTCAGAGTAGGAGCATACACGATGAAACGCTGGGCAATGCTGACCATCATCGCACTGGGATTGGTGCTTCCCGCCCGGGCGGCGGATGAGGCAAAAAAGGAGCAGAAGGGGAGCGAGGGGAAGGTCGCAACCGAGCAGGAGAAGACGGAGGAAAGTCCCATTCTGCGGATGGCGGAACTGCGACTTGACGAATACGTCGTTCCTGCCCGGATGATCAATCTCCCCGTTCCCGGCAAGACGCGAACGGTGCAGGAGATCCTCGATCGCTTCGAGGAATGGTCCAAGGACAAGCAGATCGGCGCCGTTCTCATGGACGTCGGCGCACTTGGCCTGTCCCTGCCGGACATTGCGGAGCTTCGGGCGGCCGTACAATCGACGAAGAAGGCGGATAAGAAGGTCTACGCCTTCCTGAACGGTGGCGGTCCGAGTTCCTATCTTCTGGCCTGTGCGGCTGACGAGATCGCCCTCGCTCCGCCCGGGAATGTCGTGATACCCGGACTCGGCGGCCTGTTCCCCTTCATGAAGGGGCACTACCAGATGCGCGGGCTCGAGTTCGACGTCATCACCGCCGGTCGATACAAGTATGGAGGGTTCCTCAACCGACGCGAGCCGAACGAGAACTTCCTGGAGGAGTTCGATGCCATCTTCGACAGTTGGATCGACGATTACAAGCAGATCATCGTCGAAGGACGCAGACTCTCGCGGGAGGCTGTCGATGAAGCCGTTGACATCGCCCTGTTCGATGCCACACAGGCTCAGCAGCGCGGGCTGATCGATACCCTGGCCTACTATGATGAATATCGCGATCGGATTCTTCGCCGTGAGAAAATGAAGCCGGCTCGTCCTGAGGACCGTGGCCTGGCCGAAGTCAACTCGTTCCAAGATCTGATGGAGATGGTGAACGAGACGCTGCGCAAAGCGGATGAAGCCCGCAAGGCCGTCGGCCCCAAGATCGCGGTGTTGCACGCCCGCGGTCCGATCATCGATCGCAATCTGGGTGCCGCGTTTGCGTCAACCTTCATCTGTCGTGATGACTTCGCCAAGGTCGTGGATGAGCTTCGCAAGAACAAGTCGATCAAGGCCGTGGTCATGCAGGTCGACTCGCCCGGCGGGTCCGGTTATGCCTCGGATGTCATCTGGCAGAAGCTTCGGCGGCTTGCCGAGGAGAAACCGCTCGTGGTGAGTATGGGGTTTGTGGCTGGGTCGGGCGGGTATTACATAGCGTGTCCAGCCCATCGCATCTTTGCTCATCCCACGACGATCACCGGGTCCATCGGCGTGCTCGGCATTTTCCAGAGTGCGTGGTCGATGTACAACCGGCTCGACTTCGAGTTTGCGGAAATGGCCAGGGGCAAGCGGGCCCTGTTGGGTGCCCCCCATCGAGATCTGGAACCCGAGGACCGGGCGTTTATCCAGAAGTTCATCGATGACTTCTACGGCATCTTCATTGAGCGCGTAGCGGTGACACGGAAGCTCCCCGCCAGCGAAGTGCGGAAGATCGCCGAGGGGCGTATATGGACGGGGCGCGACGCTCTAAAGATTGGCCTGATCGACGAGCTGGGCGGATTAGCTGAGGCAATCGAAGCCGCCCGGGAGATGGCCAACATTCCGCCTAGCGCCGAGCTCAAGATCGTCCACTACCCCAGAGCCAGCAGTCTCGGTGAGATTTTCGAGAGTCTCAGTCCGGTCGGTGCCCAGCAGACCATGGAGATGTTCACCAAGGGTGTCAGTGCTGCCCCCGTCGTCAGGTTCGAAGACCAGTTGATGATCTTCTCCCAACGACCTCAGCCGCTGTGCTGGATGGCTGTGCCCTGCTTTACCCAACCGCAGGCGGGTTGGGAGTTGAAATGGTCCGACCCGTGGTCCTCGCCCGAGATATTAAACTTCAGCGAGCGACTGCCGCAGCCGCTGCCATGATCGCCCGACAATGGACGGGGGAAGCGGGTGGCCCGCATCCCGACGAGTGCCGTAGGGCGGGTGATTCACCCACCAATGTTCAACCGACATGCCAATGACACTTTGGTTAACAACGTGCCCTGTGGTCTCTTGACGCGCCGGGTTCACCGTGCGATCTCGTACGGCGTTTCATGAATGACGTGACTGTGATCCAGGCCTGAGCTGCAGGACAGGAATAGAAACCAGCGTTGTCGGGAGCCCGTGTGGATTCGGCGGGCTTAAAGCCCGGCGGACGCAAGCCAAAGCGTGCGGCTCAGATAGCCGAAGAACTTGCGAGACACACCATTGGCGCACAACACCGGGGGAAGAGAGAGAGACGCCTCCACGCGGCATCGGCGCATGCTCTAATCGCTGCTGGTTTTGGCAACGGTAGCGCGCTGGGCTTCGGTGGGGACTCGTTCGATTCGCTGCTTGAGTTCTCTGAACATTTCGTCGATGGGTCCGTATAGCTCAGCCAACTGCTTTTCAAGCTCAACCCGTTCCTCGTCGGAACCGCTGTAATTCCGGATTCGGTGTTCGAGCTTGGCGATGTCGTCGCGTCGTCGGTCCCGGTGGGCCAGGGCCCGCTCCTTTAGCTCCGACAGGCACGATCGGACGGCCGCTTGTTGTCCTGCGTTAAGATCATAGACGCGGATAAATGTCTCGACGTAGGTGTCCCACGCATTGAGCTCAAGCAGGATCTGGTCGGTGGTCTCGGCGGTTTCGAACGCCGCCGCTTCCGCTTTCTCGGCTTTTTCGACGTGGCGTTGCCGCCGCTCAGCCCGACGACGGCCTTCGGCGCCGATCGGCTCCCATAAGTCACCGACGTCAATGTCACCAGCCTGCCACTTCTTGAGCTGGTGCTCGGCGACCTTCATGCCGACCTCGAGCTGCAAGGCTTGCACCTGAAACTTCCCTTGCTGGAGGGGATTGAGGAGCTCCCGAAACTCGCTCGTCCCCTCGTTGACCTGCTCGCGGAATTGCTCGAAGGCTGGCAGCGCATCGTCAGCCCAGGCTTGCACACGCTGCTTCGATGGCGGCTCAAGTTCCATCCGCATCTCGAGAAGCTCACTGAGTAAGGGTCTGAGCGTCGAGCGGTTCTCATCGAGGAACGTGCCCCACCGTTTGACGACCACCTCACGGGCCTTGACACGTTGTGTCTGGTCCATTTCATACAGGTCGCATACGCGGTCGGCCCAGCGGGCTAGCAAGAGCTCCGTCAGCTTGGGTGACGGCCAGAGCCCATCCGCATCACCGCGTCGGGGTCTCGGCGCCGACTCGCTTTTCGATTGGGGCTGGGTGCGTGTAGGATCCTCCAACGGGGCGGATGATGTCGGAGGCTGTGGAGACGCCGGCTGGGCACGCCCGATGCATATCCACGGTGCCAGAACGACCGGTAGGATCAGGGTCTTCATACATGTTATCAGTTTCAGTTCCATCGCGTGCCCCTTCTGCATCGGCTTTGACCGCAGCGCGTGCCGTCTTGTGGCCGATAGAGTGTGCGTAGCCGACGGATCGACGCACGCACCATGAACACTGCGCGTATTGTCAGCATTGTGATACCAACGTTCAACCGTTTCGGGCGGCTCAAGCGCTGTGTCGAGACGATTCGCGGCAACGTCACCCATCCGAACGAGGTGATCGTCGTGGATGGTGGGTCGGCGGACGGCACACGTCAGTGGCTTTCCGAGCAGGCCGATCTTCGCGTCATTCTGGAATCGCGACGGGAAGGTGCGGTCCGAGCGTTCAACAAGGGCTTCCGGACCGCAACCGGACACTACGTCATGTGGCTCAACGACGACGCCTTCCCGCTTCCAGGAGCCGTGGAAGCTGCCGTGGCTATGATCGAAAGGGCGGACCTCGACCGCGTTGGCATGGTCGCCTTCTATCACAATTGGCACAGCGAGCGAAACGTCCTCGACCGTGTGGACCATGACGGCGAGACGTACGAGCTATGTCACATTCGAGGCTATCCCTACGCGAACTTTGGCCTGCTCCGGCAGGGTCTGCTTCAGCAAATCGGCTATGCCGACGAACGATTTTACTTCTTTGGCTTCGACCCTGACCTCTCGTTGAAGGTACAACTCAATGAAGGGCTGGAGGTGATCGGCTGCCGCCGGTCCCTCATCCATCACGACGAGCACCACGATGAGCGAAAACTCGCTGACCTGGCAAAGGGTGACGAGGACAACGCTAAGCTCTTCGCGAAATGGAGACTGCCCGACCCCGGCGGCTATCCTGATCCCGCCCCTGCCTACCAAAGAATGCTGCTCGAACGCGGGCTGATTTAGCTTTCGGCCACGCGTTGTATGAGGGTCTCCGTAAGTGGCACACGGCGGAACCCAAGAATCCAAGGTTGACGATACCATGGCAACGACGCGGTTCTGCTCGCCTTGGTTGTGCGCGGGCGAAAAACGGCAGAGTGGAGCGTTTCTCACAGATCGGACCGGGCGATGGCCCCGAGTTTGATGGACGGCCTGGCTAGCTGGAAGTCAGATGGGGCCACCGAAAGGACGGGCCCACCCGCTGCCATCGGTCGAGCCCTCGGGTCGTACCAGCCATACGCAGGTACGGTTTTTCCCGCGCCTTGGCGGATTTGCGGGCCCTCGGCGCGAGCGAGGTCGACCGCAGCAGCGCCGACCCGCGACCCAGAAAGACCGGGATAGCGGAGCACCCGGAGCGTACCCGGTGTGCCGTTGATAAGCTTGCGGGCGCCAGACGCCCCTGGGTAATCTGGTCAAGAGCGGAAAGCGGGATGGCTGTGGTAAGTGGGGTGCGGCAAGTAACTGCCAGGACCGTAAGCGGGAGGTGTACTTCGGACCGTTTTCGGTGCGCTCGGTGTGGCACGCGACCGCCGGCGCAACAGCGCTGGGTACGATACGTTGTTGTGCACGGTCCGCCTAGTGCTTCGTCACGCGTAAACATGTGGGTTCACCGGACCGGACGCGTTCACAACATCGGTGAGAGTTCCGCTTCCTTACGGGCGCGGCTCGGAAAGCACCTGCCATGAAACCCGCAAAACAATGGTTGACAATGCACTAGCCCCTTTCCCCCCTTGGTGCGGAGAGGTAAAAGGGGGGTCGGGTTACGCGATTTCGGAGAATGCTGGAATCCTTGGCGGCGGGTCTCGATGGGAACCCTCTACGACCTTCATAGTCCGGACGAACTTCGGGAAGCATTCCGCAAGTATCTCAAGGACCGCGGGATCAAGTACACGGGTGCGCGTCAAAGGATCCTCGATGTCGTGCTGGATATGCAAGACCACTTCGAGGCGGAACAGGTCCTGTATCTTTTGCGGGAGCGCGGCCAGAAAGTGGGCAAAGCCACCGTCTATCGCACGTTACCGTTGCTGGTTGACTGCGGCATTCTCAAACAGGTGCGATTCGACGTAAAGCAGACCCATTACGAGCATGCGTTCGGTGAGGCACCACACGACCACATGGTCTGCCGCCGCTGCGGGCGGATTGTCGAGTTTACCTTGGACGAAATCACCTCACTGCGGAGGCGGATCGCGCAGCAGCATCACTTCCACGTGACCGGTCATCGTTTCCAACTGACCGGCCTGTGTTGGGAGTGTTCGATCAACTGCCCGTTGGCCTCGTTTAGGATCCCACCTGAAGGTGGTGAGCCACACATGTCGGGTTGAGGGCCCGTCAATGATGGTTCTGATAGGCGCTTACGATTCCGTAGCATCTGTCATAGTGCATCTATGCCGCTTGACTGTCAGTGGCACCGCGGGGGGGCGCGGACTGCTGCCTAGTCATTCCTAGCTGTACGGCCCGGCAAAACGCCGTCGGCTACTGGCCTGGAAGATCGCTGGGGCGCTCGGCTGGTGGCATGGGCTCGGCATTCTCGTGGTCTGCCTGCCCACGTCTGTCATGGTCATCAGTGCGCTCGGCCGCCTTCTTCCAATAATCGCGAGCTCGCTCAACCGCCAGGGCGAGCAGCGTGTTGTCGCGGTAGCGGCCGTCGGTACCTTGCCTCCCAGCCGGCATGTCTGTGAGAACCTCTAGAGCCTCGTGGATCGTCTGGACGGCGAAGATGTGGAACGATCCCTCACGGCAGGCGTCAACAACGTCCTCCCGAACCATCAGGTCGCCGGCGTTGGCCTGGGGTATAATAACTCCTTGCGTACCGGTTAGATTGCCATCTCGACATGCGTCAAAGAAGCCCTCAGTCTTCTCATTAACGCCTCCGATGGGAAGGATGTTGCCTAGCTGGTCAATGGCGCCAGTCATCGCGAGATCCTGCCGCAGAGGTACGCCGGTCAGGGCGCTCAATAGGCAGCATATCTCCGCCCCCGACGCGGAATCGCCGTCGATTCCACCGTAGCTTTGCTCAAACGCGATCGACGCATCGAAGGCCAAAGGATGATCCGTTCTCAAGAGCCATCGCAGCAGCCCGCCCAGGATGTAAAAGCCTTTGGTGTGAATGGCTCCGCTGAGCGCCGCCTCGCGTTCGATGTTCAAGACGCCAGCTCTTCCCGCCCCGATGGTTGCGGTGATCCGCGCCGGAAAGCCGTAAACAAGCGGTCCGGCGTGCATGATGGCGAGCCCGTTGACCTGCCCGATTGCCTTTCCTTCGGTCTGGATCCGAATCGTTCTTTTGGCCAGGAGTTCGCGAAAATGGCGTGCCGGAAGGTCAGCACGTCGCTTGCTCCGGCGTACGGCCTCGCGGACATCGTCAGCGTTAACGTCGGTCCGGTTGGCCTTGCCTGCCAAGAACGAAGCTTCGCGGGCTATATCCGCTAACCGACCGAATCGCGCGGTAAGCTTGCCTTCTTGTGCCGCTATTCTCGCTCCGTGCTCAACGAGCATCGCCACAGCACTGCGGTCGAATGGCTTCAGGTCCTCCTCGCTGGCAATGCGGGCCAGCACGCGTGCGTATTCATGGATGCCGCGCTCATCTCGAGGGATCGTCGAGTCGAAATCGGCCAAGACCTTGAACAACTCTGAGAAATCCGGTTCGTAGGCATCCAGCAAGTAGTATAGATTGAAGGCACCAAGCAAAATGACCTTGACGTGAACATCAATGGGCTCGGGCTTCAGCGTGGAGCTTGACCAGAATAGCATCCTTTCTTGAGGAGTGATCTCAAGGCGTCCCGTTCGCAATGTGCGTACTAGGACTTTCCAGGCTCCCGGCTCGCTGAGCAAATCGCCGGCCTCCAAGATCAGGTACCCGCCGTCCGCGCGTAGGAGAGAGCCGGCACGAATCCCCATATGGGTTGAACGAGCCTCCTCCTCCCGCACGTATTCGTAATCTATTGTGCCCAGCAGGTTTCGAATGGTTGGCGTGTTCTCGACTATGATCGGGCACGCTGATCCCTCTCGGTGTGTGAGGACAACGTTCACACGGTAAAGCCTCGTGAACTCACCGGCCTTGTCCAGCATCACCAGGCGGTTGCCCGCGACATCCTCGATCAGCTCGCCCAGGAACGTCCGCACGGCGGGCTCCTCGAAATCCTTCTCGATGCGACGTACTGATTGAATCAGTATCGACCGTGCTGATTTCTCCAACAGCTCCCGAACTGCCTGCTGGTACTTCTGTCGAATCCCGTTCGTTTTCTCACCGATCTCCGGCAGCTGCTGCTTGAAACGTTCGTAGGCTTCAAGTACCGCTTGGTGGTGGTCGTCAGCGATCTTGCCTTGGGCGTGGAGCTCTTCAAACTCCTCAGGCGGGACCGGTTTGCCGTCGACGAGCGGAAGGACGGCCGGCTGGGCGACCGGCCCAGCCTGGAGCATTACCACCCCCAGCCCGGCAGCGCGCAAGGCTTCCTCGAATGGTTTAGTTACTTTTTCAAACTCGGCTTGAGAGGTCCGTTCCAGGGCGGCCTGGCGAGCCTTGACACCTTCCGAAGCCAGAGCAGCCGCAAGGTCATCGCGGATAAACTCAATTACCTCGTCGACACGCCGGCGGAACTCCTCACCTCTACCGCGCGGCAGGGTGATGAGGCGAGGCCTGTCGGGTTGAGCGAAGTTGTGCACATAACAGCGGTCCAGCGCAAGCGGGCACGACGGTCGAATGTCCTCCATCATGCGCTTGAGCAAGGTCATTCGCCCTGTGCCAGTCAGTCCTCGAACGAAAATGTTCTGGCCCGGCGCGTCCGTTTCGAGCCCGAACCGCAGAGCTTCAATCGCGTCATCCTGTCCCACGACCCCGACCATAGGCTCGAGTTCCTTTGTTGAGCCGAACGAGAGGCCAGTCGGGTCGCAGCGCCATCGCACGGCTTCAAACGGCAGCGGCTTCACACCGCTCTGGTTTGATGAATCGAGTGTCTCTCTTTCCGGTGTTGCCATAAGAGCATGCTCCGTCTAAGCGCCTATCTTCACTGGGCCCCATGAGCCACCTGTGCATCTTAATGTAACGCCCCCGACCGAATAGGCTAAGGGCTCAGACAACGGCTAGGGAACGGGCGACGGCGATGATGAGGCGAAGCCAGGTGCCGCTCCAACCGAGAGAAATCGGCGCCACACAAACGTACACGAGAGTGGCTTGGCCGCGTCCTCGGATGTCCACCTATTGGGAAACGCCAAGGATGCGAGAGAGAATCCGCCCGGCCCATTGCCAAGGAGCGTTATGATCTCAATAGACCTCGGTGGCGAAGGCGGCACGCGGAAGTACCGGGATTCGCCCCTTGTCGTTCGATGCAGATGTCGTATGCTGGAATCTCGTGACGCGCCGTGTCTCTGAGATTGACGACTCGTTGAAGGGATTTACCAATGTCCTTTAGACTTCCCGAGCTTTCGTACGACAAGCACGCCCTCGAGCCCTATATCAGCGCGGAGACGCTGGAGTTTCATCATGGCAAGCACCATAACGCCTACGTCACGAACCTGAACAAGCTCATTGCTGGCACGCCGCACGAGCAGAAACCGCTGGAGGACATCATCGCCAGCAGCGAGGGTGGAGTGTTCAACAACGCCGCCCAGGTCTGGAACCATACGTTCTATTGGAACAGCCTGAAGCCGGGTGGCGGCGGTGAACCGAGCGGGCCGCTGGCCGGGGCGATTAAGCGCGACTTCGGTGGGTTCGCCAAGTTCAAGGAGGCGTTCGCGAATGCCGGTGCCACACAGTTCGGATCAGGTTGGGCCTGGTTGGTGTTGGAGGGCGGCAAGCTGCAGGTGACCAAGACGACTAATGCGGACCTGCCGATGAAGCATGGCCAGACCGCACTACTCACCGTCGACGTGTGGGAGCATGCCTATTACATCGATTACCGCAATGGCCGGCCGAAGTACATCGATGCGGTGATCGCCAACTTGCTGAACTGGGACTTCGTGGCCGCGAACTTCGAGAAGGCCAGCACCTGACGCGGCCTGCCACTGCCTATAGGCGTGAGATATCTCGTTTTGTCGCCAAACGGCTGCCCAGCCGGTTGTCGACGTTTCATGCCGCAAGCCGGCGAACTCATATTTGCACCCGCATGTGGCCTGGATTGCGCGGACCGGCAATGATGGCGAAGCCGCCGCCATACTAAGCTCATCGGCTAGGCGAGTCAGTCGCAGGCGCGCTGGCGCGCCGACCACCCATTTGAGCGGGGCGCACTACAACGCAGTTCTCACTGCCTTGAGTGCGGCAGTGTAGTCCGGCTCGCTGGTGATCTCGGCAACGTACTCAGCGTGGATGACCTTGCCCTCTCGGTTGATGACGAAGACTGCGCGGGTCAGAAGCCCCAGCTCGCGAATGAAGACGCCGTACGCCTCACCAAAATCGCGATACTTGTAGTCGCTGGCGGTGATCACTCGCTCGATACCTTCGGCACCGCAAAAGCGTTTTAGGGCGAAGGGTAGATCGAGGCTCACGCTCAAGACGACCACATCCTCCGATAGGCCGATCGCCTCCTTGTTAAAGGTGCGCGTCTGCATGGCGCAGACGGGCGTGTCAATGCTCGGAGCCACGCTCAGCACTCGCACCTTGCCGTGGAACGACTTGCACTCGATATCAGCTAGGTCGTTGCCCACCAACCTGAAATGGGGAGCCTCATTGCCCACCTTGATCTCGGGGCCCACCAGCGTCACCGGCTTCCCCTTGAAAGTCGCCGCGTTGCTACGCTCTATCATCTAATCGGTCTCCGTTCTCTCAGCCCTGACGCTAGCCACCGCACGCCGAACGCCGGCCGGGCTAGACCGCGGCCCGGGGGCTCGGACCGCCGGGTCGCTACTGGCTGGTTGGCTTATTCTGCCGAACGAGTCGACACTTGGATAGACCTGTGTCGACGTCATTTGAGCCGAACCCGCCTCTGAGTAGGATTACACCTTGTCGGAAACCAACGTATTCTGTTTTATCTCTACGACCCATGTTAACATACACGTTACCCGCGGAGGGCGACACAACCTGATGTGGCGTGTCAGCCGGAAGCACTCGGACCACCGCGGGAAGGCCGCGGACGGAACGCCATACCGACGCCGCCTGCCCCGGGACCGGGCAACGTCAAGAACGCGAGCCGCGCTGCGGATACCATGGCTACAACTAGTCGACGGCTAGAGGCTTGTGTGCGATTTGGCACTGACGAGCATGGCCGCGCTAAGCCGCGGCAGGTTGCCACGGTGCGAGCGCGGGGATTCGCTGCCAGACGGCTAATGATGGACGGCGAGCCCTTGACTCAGCAGAGCCCCTCCGAGCCGCCGCGGCGACGGCGCAGGGAGGGATGGTCGCTCCGCGACCGGCGTGCAACGCACGTCCTGCTGTGTCAAGGCCGGCCCATCGGCGAACCGGTTTGCTTGCGCGGCCATGCGCGTGCTAAGCAATCGGCGGACGGGAATCGTCGATGCACAGATCGACCAGCTCCTCGATCACGGCTGTCCCGACGCACATGACTTTATCAGCTCCACCTCAATACATCTTCACCGTGCCGTCGTCTCGGGAATCGCTCCGCACGTGAAGACGACGTCATGAACGTAGCCTACCACCTCTCACAACTACGGCAGCCCGGCTGTGATGCCAGGCCACGTACCGCGAACATCCTAACTGCGGCAAGGCGTGCGTGGTTGTCGTTGGTCACGCTCGGATCTGCGGGCAGGATTGCCCCGCAAGTGATGGTTGAGTCACACGTGGTTGTAGCGTCGGGCCTCGTGTCGAGCGGGGTGCCTCGCCCGCGGGGCGTGGAGCTGCATGTTTCGACGGGCTGTCAAGGAGCAAAGCCTTCGGTCCTTTGATACCCGCTCGGCAGGTTGAACGCGAATGCATCCTCGGTCAGCTCAGGATCGACTACGAGATTCGTGAGCACCCACTCCTCACCACCCCGTTTCCCGTTCGGCAAGGGCAAGAACCGTTGAACGGCGCGGGGGAGGAAGTCTTTCTTCGAGAAGCACCAGACCGCTTCCTGGACACCGTCGGCGTAAGCCACGGCGATCTCGTAGCAGTCCTCATCGCCGATCTTTTTGGTCCCCCGCAGCGTTTGGCTGAGACCTCTGAGTTCATCGCCGAAGGGTTCAGGGACGACGAATTCTCGCACCATCAGCCGCTCGACGGGACGACCGGTCGATCCGCTGATAGCCGGTCCATTCCCCACATACCCCCGCCTGAGTCTATGATCCAAGAGGAAGTACGTCTCTGAATCGGTGCCCACGGCGATCTTCGTTCCATCGCCCGATCCCGGCTGATGCAACTCACCTTCGCAAAAGAACCTGTCCGGCCCGGTGAAAGCCCACCCGGACATGAGCACATGGCCATTCACAGTGGGAACCTGCTGCTCGGTGGCCAAAAGCCCTCGATAGGTCACGTCGTAGCGAACCGTCTTGACGGCCTTGGCTGCCGTGTCGGCTCGTCTGAGGATTTCGATAGGATCGGTCAGCTCGCCGCCCTGTTTACCCTGGGCGTACACGTCACCGACACCAAGACACAGCGACAACAACGCACCGACAACTATCGGTCGGCTGACGGTGGAGCCTCTCATCGCACGATCTCCGATTCGGAGTCATGGAATACGCAACGCTGAACAGTTGATCGTATATCGGCTTTGCCACCATCTCCATTATGGGCGCGCGTCAGGCTGCCCGATTTACAAGTCTTTACGCTATTCCAATGATGACTTGGATTAGCCTTACGACCCTTCGATTACATCAGCCCACCGGTGATGGGAATAACTGAAGGCGGTCTGATCTCGCCCTTGATCGTGCTGAGGTGGGTAAGGAAGCTGCCTCACCCCGGCTCCGTGACGTGGGCGATTCCCTCGATGGGAGGCGCCACCTGGGACCGCATGACCTTCTCTGGGACGCTGTAATGCAGGGGCCGTGTCGGACCCCGCGTCTGGCCAGTTCTGCGGGTTTGAGTGGTACGTTGTGCACTGCGCTGTCTTGCGGACCAGGCCGCACAAGGGTATAGGTTTGTCCATGGCACGGGATATGGCACGGTTTAGGTCCCATTTAGGCTGTCTCGCTAGCGTGCTGTTGCTGGCGTGCACGGGCTGCCAGACATCCGGACGGCGGGCGGAGCTGCTTAAACAGAACGATGAGCTCCGGCGCGACAAATCCCGTTTGGAGCGCACGGTTGCGTTACGCGACGGGACGATCGCTCACCTCCAGCAGCAGATTGTGGATCTTCAGGCGTTTGACCCAGGTCGGCCGGTGGACCTGTTCGCACCTGTGAAGCTGGAGATTGCCTCCCTTTCTGGAGGAGCTGACTACGACGGCAGGTCGGGCGACGACGGAGTGACCGTCTACCTTCGCCCGGTCGATGCGGATGGCGACGCTGTCAAGGTCCCCGGCCGGATCGAAATCCAGCTTCTCGATAACACGGACCTAGCGTCGCCGCGTGTGCTGGGTGTCTGTGTCTTCGATGACCCGGCACAGCTCGGCCGCCTGTGGCATGGGCGCTTCACTACCAACCATTTCACGCTCAAGTGCCCGTTTCCCGCTGGGGTGACACTGCCCGATACGCGGCGCGTCACGGTCAGCGCCGAGTTTGTCGACTTTTTGACAGGCGCGACCTTGACAGCCGTCAAGGAAGTGACCATCTCGGTTCCGAGTGATTGACACCCCCTTACCGAGCGTCTCAGTGGCGCGCCAAGTGCCCGTTTCACTTGGCTTTGTTACTTCAACGGAGTATAATGGACATGGAGGTGGAGAGGGAAGAAGATTTCTGGGCAGGACCAAGGGGATCCGAGGAATTTGATCGCACAATGGCTGACGAAGAGACAAGGCAGGAGAGTATCGAGGCACAGGATGGCGGTGCTGCAGCCATAACGGCACCCACCAAGAAACCGGCACCGCCTGATCGCAGACCCAAGCAGCTACCCCCTTTCAAGGTTCTGCTGCACAACGACGACGTGAATACGTTCGATCACGTGATCCGGTCGATCATCCGGTTGACGCCCATCGCCGAAGATGAGGCGGTCGTCAAAGCCATTGAGGCCCATGAGACCGGTGTTGCTCTGCTGTTGGTCACACACCTGGAGCGTGCCGAACTCTACGTTGATCAGTTCGCGTCGCTCAACATCACGGTGACCGTAGAACCGGACCGCGATTAGTACGCGACCCTTTACTGTCTATCGTTTTGACATCCTTTCTCCGTCCAGCCTGTAGGGTGGGTCATCGACCCTCCGGTTGCCACTTGTGTTGTTTCAGTAGTGCCGTAGTCTTGTCGTCAATCCGTTTTCGCCAGGTGAATCCGAGGGCGCCATCCACAATCACGCCGTCGCCGTCAATCCAAAGAATGGCCGGGATACCGCTGATACCATACCGCCTAGCGACCTCGCTACCATCGAGCAATATGCGGTGCTTGAGCTTCTTCTCACGGACAAACCTTTTGATCACGTCTTCCGACTCATCCCACGCATTAACACCCAGCACCACAAGGCCTTGGGCGTTGTAACGCTCGACCAGATCACTGAGGTGCGGAGCCTCCGCACAACACGTCGGTCACCCCACCGCCCAGAACGCCAGGACGACGGGCTTGCCGTGATAGTCGCTCAAGCGGACTTCGTCGCCGTTTAGCGCGGTCAGCTCGAAACCCGATGCCGGTTTGCCCTTGACCTCGAAAAGGAATCGCCGCTCTGCCACCCAGCCTTGCACGACAACGAGCGCAAGCACCAGCACAACCACGACGATTCCGATTCGTATTACCCGCCAGACTCGTGAGTGTCTCATACGCTGCCCCAAACTCGTAAGTCTACCTTGAAGAACGTGCAGATTGTCTCTTTGCTCGCCCAGTCACGTCAACTGCGTGGCCTTCCCGCGAAGCTCGGCGAGTTTGTCAAAGGGGCCCTGGGCGATCAGCTTGCCCTGGGGAGACGCGGCGAGCAACTGAGCGATCACGATGTATCCCGATGGGGATCGGGAGGACGACGAAAGGGGGCGAAAAACATGGGTTCGTTTGGGTTCGTTTTTCGGGCGGAGCTACGTTTTCGACAGCGCCAGGGCGGAAAAGTGGGTTCGTTTGGGATACTTTTTGGTTCTCCTCCAGATTAGTTACCAGCAAGCTTCCCCGGGAACGCCT
>CAYOQG010000065.1:0-20966 GCA_964405925.1 uncultured Phycisphaeraceae bacterium
ATTCCCCAGCTACGACTCAACCCGTCCAGGGACGCCCTTCATTCAGCGGACACCGGAGGTCCTTTGCAACCGCCGACAGGGCACGGAGAATATCATCGAGACCTGTTTCCTTGTTGCGGGCGAGCCAACAATTGGCAAATGCCTCCGAGGCTTCCTCGATCCGCCCTGCCAACTCATTTCGGGTCTTTGTGGCAGCAGACGTGCGGTTTGCCAGACTCCTTACCTCGTGGACAAGAGCAACCTTCTCGGCGAACAGCTCGGTAAACAGGGCCGCTAGCGCTAACTCCGACAGATCGCGTGCGTCACCAACACGGTTTGCGTTGAGGCGTTCGTGCCAACTCAAAAACGCCGCGGCATGCTCGTGGGCATCAGTCGCTTCCTTGCGTGACGGAAGTGTTGTATCCGAAGCGACCGCCAGCAGCGGCATCCACAGCAATCGCCAGGTCTCACTCTGCTCGGCAATCCGTGATGCCTCCCGCAACAAGGTGAACCCCAGTGTGTCTTGCGTGCCAAAGATCAACGGTGCCGCACACTCGTCAAACGCCATCCCAGCCCCATGATCAGCTCTCCAGCCAAACGCGGCACCCGATGCAATACCGTGCCATGAACATGCCAAGAGATTGAAGTGTCCGTGATCGCCCCAGTCGGTGTTGATGAGACCGGTTGCGCCATGTCGCCAGCCGGTATCTGCGAAATTGCGAACGTTACGCTCCGCCGGATCCATTGCATTGAGCACCCGCTTCCAACTTGAAGTACCCGGGCAGACAAACGCGGGAAGACCAGCCGCCTCGAACGCACCCGTGCCCTCGTAGTCCGCCCGGTCATCATAGCCCCAGTGCAAAACCGTCGAGTCTGGCGGAAGGCGGTCCAACCACGTCGGGTAGTCTCGCAGTACGTCGCTCCAGAACTGCGTCTTCCGACCATAAGCTGCACAAACCTCGTGTGTCCGGCGAAGCTGCTCGACGTAAGCGGTACTCTTCCTGAACTCATCAAACCGCCCTTTGTTCTTGCCATACCCGAGATCCCACGGCTCGTCACCGCAAATGTTCACGACCGGGGCGGAGAATGCCTCGAGAACGTCCGACCACATTTGGCCGACGAGTCTGTGGGCCTCAGGGTTCATGCAGTCGAGCGTGAGGCCCCGCATCCGCTCCGGCCAAGTCATGTCCGCCCAAGCTTTGGTTGCCTCGACCTCTGCAAGGTGACGGTACCTTGACATCGAGAGGATTCGGCCCATGTGACCGAACGTGGCCAAGGCCGGTACCAGGTCGACAAACCGCTGGCGGCTGTAGACATCCAGCTCGCGTACCTCGTCCGGTGTGAGGCCTTCGTCTGGTGAGCAAATGTCGGGATCGAACGAGAAGACAAACGCATGCTCGATGTAAAGCTGTAGTTGGTTGACCTTCAGCAATGCAAGGCGGTCGACAAGCTGCTTGAGCGTAGCCAGGCTCGGAACCTTGCCACGGGTGATATCGTGAAGGAGTCCTCGCGTTGTGAAGTCCGGCCAGTCAATGATCGTGCAACACGGAATTGAACTTGGCTCATGGACGCGCGACGGAGCCTCGGAGCGTGCAGTTCGCGGATCGCTCATTGCAGTGCTGTGAAAATCAATCCCCAATCCCCAATCCGCCATCCCTAGTTGCGTTAGCGTTTGAATCCCGTGGAAACATCCGGTTGGCGAATTACCGGCCAGGTCCATCCCATCCCTGCGGACGTTGAGTCGATAACCGTCACGATGAGTGACCTGTCCCGCGTCGATTGCAACCCGGATAGTGGTAGGCTTGTCCCCCGCCTTCTCATCGACGTCCCCGATCCCGCCGGCGCCGTGTAAGCATCGAAGCACAGCCCGCTCGATACGCGGGTCGGGCACTTGCACCTGAATTGTGCTGCCGCGCGTAAGTCGGCAAACGCCCTCATGCAAAATGATCTCTCTGGGCATGGGCAGCAGATGGGCCGTTCGGAGTGGACTGTTGCGTCGGGGTGTCGCTGCGTGAGTCATAAATCAGGTCCACGGCAAGCGCGGTCGCGGTCGGCTGGCTCCATACCTAAGGGCACGATATGTCAATTCACTGGCTCCCCCCGGCAAACCCGCCCATCCGCCGACCTCACATCTTCTGAAACTCTTGCGGCTATATGCCCCAACCCCTGGGTGGCTGAAGCTCGTCGCGCATACACCCGATAAGACAACTGTGGATGGCACCGGTGGGATTGTTGATCATCGATCGTGGTTTGTCCACTGACCAACCACCTTGCGCGGACCGAGGCAGACACCACCGGAGTCGGCATCGACAGGCGAGACGTGGACCGAATATGAAGGAATCGTCTTCAACGCTGAAGCGTATCAGGCAACCGGGTGAAGCCAGCCCCGCATATATGCAGACGGCGTGCCCGGTCGACCGAACGGGCCCACGCTGCCTGGCTGTCATGTACCACTATGTGCACGACCGTGAGCCGTTCGCCGGACTGGGTCTGTCCAGTTCCGCGGACGGTATCCGAGGTCTGACGAGTCGCCAATTCACGACGCAAATTGACCACCTTTGCAGCTTCATGGAGCCGATCGACTGGCCCACGCTCTACGCATGGATGTGCGGCCGAGGCTCGATCCCCGAGCCTTCGTTCCTGCTCACTTTCGACGATGGGCTTGCTGACCATGCCCATATCGTATTACCCGTTCTGGAGAGGCGGGACCTACGCGGTGTCTTCTTTGTCACCGGTGCCGAACTGATGATACAAAAGATGCTGCCCGCCCACGCAATTCATGTGCTGCTGTCGCTTCTCGGTGAGGAAGTCTTCGAGCGCAAGCTGCATGACGCACTTGAAGAGCAAGGAATCGACGGTGTCGAGCTGGCGTCGTCCGTCGACGCCGAGACGGCCGAAGCCTTGTATGACTACGAATCTCCAGCCCGTGCCCGACTCAAGCACTTGCTCACCAATGCGTTGCCCATCGACGTACGCAACGCCGCGATCGACGCGCTGTTCGAGCAATACATCGGTTCGAGTGCTCGGTGGTCAAAAGCATGGTACCTCGGTTGGGACGACCTCGTCGAAATGTCTGCCTTGGGGCACACAATCGGTGTGCACGGGTATAGCCACGAACCGCTGACGCGGCTCACACCTGACGAACGTCGGCGGGACTTGCAGCGGATTGCTGCTGTTTTGCGCAGCGGTCTGGGGTCGGACATTCGCCCGTTATCCTATCCGTATGGTCAATGGGACGACGATACTCGCCAGGCATGTCGCGAGGCCGGCTTCCCACATGCGTTTACGACCCAGCCGCGATGGATCATCAAGGACGGTGACGCTCTCGCGCTGCCGAGAGTCGACACGATCAAGGTGGATACCTTCTTGAAGGAGCAAGTTCAATGCGGCCAAGCGTAGCGACATCGTTGGTCCAACCCGTGACATCAACCCGGTCCGCGCTGTTGCGGCGATTTCTTCAAGCGTACTGGCTACGACCGGAGAACGCGTTCTGGATGACCTTGCGAAGCGAAGCTCTATCCCGCCGTGAACTCGATCGCCCAAGCATCGACGTCGCTTGCGGTGATGGTGTGTTTACGTTCCTGCACTGTGGTGGTGTTCTTGATCCGTCATTCGATGTGTTCCTTGACGTCGGTGACCTGGACCGGGTGAAGAACGAGCACATCGACATATTCGACAATGTTTCGGACGCCTACGCTCCCGCAATTCTGTCAAGACCCACGGATGCAATTGACGTCGGCACCGATCTCAAACCAGTGCTGTTAGCCAAAGCTCGCAGCCTCGGTTTCTATGAACGACTGGTCGAGCATGACAACAACAAGCCTCAACCATTCGATGATGATGCATTTCAAACTGTCTATTGCAACGCCGCATACTGGATAACGAACGTACACTTGTTCCTTACGGAGCTGCGACGCATCACCCGATCAGATGGCCGGATCATCTTGCAGGTCAAGCTCGACAGCATGAAGCGGTATACGCTCGAAGCGTTCCGTGATCCGCTTGGCGATGGGTTTCTGGACATCATCGGCCGAGGTCGGGCGGAGTGCTGGCCTACACTTGCTGATCGATCGACGTGGGAAAACCGGTTTGCGCGCGCAGGTTTGAGTGTCGATAAGGCGACACCATTTGTCACCAAGACCCACGCACACATCTGGGACATCGGGTTGAGGCCAATCGCTCCACTTCTGATTAAGATGACACGAGCACTAACAGCAGAAAATCGTCTGACCATCAAAAGCGAGTGGGTTGACCTGTTCCAGGAACTACTCGAGCCGATCTGTAACTCGAACTTCGATCTGTTCGCGGGCGCCGACGAACCCGCCGAGATCCAGTACGTCCTGACGCCAACCTAGTGCATTTCCCCTCTTTCGCGTACCGCATGTTATGGAGAACCATGCGTTTTGAATCGGCGTCGCGACAAGTCCGGAAAGCCCGCGGCTCAGCTTGCGTTTGTATGTCCGCGCGGACTGAAGCCCGCGGGTCAGACCACGATTTGGGGAATCATTTTAGTCGGAGCAGAAGAAGTCGGCACCCACGAGTGCCGCAATCGTAACGAGTAACACAATGACTAAGGCTGCCGCTGGCATCCCTGAAACTCCCAAAGTTCCCGACCGCTACTGATACCCCCGACAGACCGGTAGGTTCAAGGTTAGCGACAACTTCTTGCCAGATGTCGGAAAAAAGCGGCGAAGTCGCTCCGCCACTGACACGCTTCTGGACCGATCCGCGGACACCAAGCCCCTCGGTCGGATGTGGGCGCCAGGGTCCCCGAAGGGTGAGGGCGGAAGTAGAATGGCGAATGTCGAATAGCGAATAGCAAAACGGGGGCGGAAGGATGAAGCGTGAATACCGAGCCGTCCCGATGTGCATCGGGATGAGGGAGCCCGCAAAAGAATCAAGCCGGGAGGGCAAGCGACCGGCGGGGAACGGCGAGGGAGCGATCCGTCTGTGCCGGACAGGCTCCGCGGCGGAGGGACCAGGGGACATAGGGACGTAGGGTTGGTGGAGATGGCTACGATCCAAGCCGCAGTGGTGATTGTCATGGCATTGGCCTTTGCGGCTGGCTTTGGCCTGGTCTTGCCGTGGAGGCCAAGTTGGCGGCGCCTAATTCTCGTCGCGCTGATTGCGGCGATCCTGCTGCTGCCGCTCATGGTGCCCTCGGAGTACCCGGTTCGCCGGGCGGCCGTCGCAATGGTCTGTGTGCCGATGGCGATGAAGCTGTACGATACGCACCGGGCGGTGCAGATCGTATGCCTGCCTTCGTGGCCAGCCTATCTCGTCTTTCTCCTGCACCCCTTCACGCTGACGCAGCGGAAGCTCGAAGATGAGATTCAACCGGCGGCCCGGCAGAATCAACTGTATCTCTTGCGCGGTGCCGCGATTAGCGTTGTAGGCCTGACTGCTTGCCTGTGCATTTGGCGGATCGATTTCGCCGGCGTCCCCTTCGCCATCGAACACGTAGTCAAGGTCGCGGCCTTTATGGCTTTGGTCTATGGTGTGGTTGACGTGGGCACTGCGGTTTGGCGACTACCGGGTTGGCGGGCTCGGCCGCATCTGCATAACTTCTTTCTCGCCCGCACGCCCGCGGACTTTTGGCGACGCTATAGTCGGGTGATCGGCCAATTCCTTTATGAGGATGTATACAAGCAGGTGCGCGGTCGGCGGGCACCGGCTCGGGCGACCCTGATCGTCTTCGCCGTCTCGGGTCTGATTCACGAATACGCCTTCGGGATCGTGACCGAACGGGTGCAGGGCTATCAGATGGCGTTCTTCATGGTTCAGGGCTTCGCCGTTGCGGCCACGCAACGCATCAAGCCAAAGGGTCGGCAAGCCGTCTTGTGGACCGTTGCCACCGTCGCGTTCAACCTGGCCACGTCAGTGCTGTTTTTCGCCAGCCTTAACCAGATTTGGCCGTTCTGGTCCGCCGGTGCACCGGCGTTCCTACTACGCTAAGGCTTTACGCCGATGATCGCGGGAGTCGCCGCAGTGCCAGCCCCAAGACCCCTCTCCCCTTGAGGGGAGAGGGAGGGAGTGGCGTGAAACTTCTACTGCGGCAAGACAGCAACATCGAGCCATTCCGACACGAATGCTGTTCTTTTGTCTCGCTAACGCTTTACGCCGATGATCGCGGGAGTCGCCGCAGTGCCAAGCGTCGTCATTTGCACTTCCAACCCGACATCGCCGGCAATCGCCTGCCACGTCGCCAGTGGAAAGAGACCGGCACGTTGACGGTCAACCTCAACGACCAGCTCGCGCCCCCGGCGGATCAAGAACACCAATGTTAAGTCGTAAGTCGTGTCCGTGGGGTCGGGATCGTGCATGTCGTGGATAAAGGTCACGTGGACACCCTTGTCGGTGTGGCGCGACACCCGCGTGTCTGGGAAGATGAAGTTCTCGCGGGTCACCTCAGCCACCGTAAAGAAGACGCCACCGGGCACTAGGTGGTCGTACGCCGCCTGAAACGCCCGCCGAAGATCGGTCTCGCTCAGCATCGCGTTGACTGCGTCGCCGAGGTAGACCGCATCGAAGAGCTCAACCGTCGGTGGGTCGCGGAGATCACCGCGCAAGTACGTTTCCTCCGGATTGAGCTTGCGGGCCAGCGCCAGCATCGCCTCACTGAGGTCAACACCGACGATACGGAAATACCGCTTCAACCCGTAATCGACATGCCCACCGCCGCACCCCAGATCCAGCACCCGCTGCACTACCCGCCGAGCGTTACCTCGCACGAGCGTCGCGACCTCCTCCGTCTCAGCCAAGTACTCACCCGGCGGACTGATCACCGGCCAAAGCCAAGCTAGATCCCCATAAAGTCGACACTGCTCGCTTTCGTCCTGTTGCGGCATGAGTTCAACTTTATGACCAGAGATGAATCCTCGCCACCCGGATCTCTCGAAATCTACGTGGGTAGGGCTCGGCCGAACGGCGCCAAACTAAGCACCCCAGAGATCAAAACCTCCCTTTTTGCCTCCGAAAACGCGGGTTCCTGGTCGATGCTCGAGCGTCCACGTCCGAAACTGCATGGAAGGAACACCCCCGTTCTCCTTAACTTAGGGCTGTTGGGCCGTGCCCACCCTTCGAAGCTGTATGGAATCGGAGCGGATTGCATGGCGTTATGATGGGGAGCCCATCCGGGAAATGGTGTTACGGAGGTTTCTCCCTGGTCTCCGAGTAATATGCATGTCAAAAGACACTTATACCCCCTCGTCTGGTGTATGCCGACGGGTGACAGAACATAATCTCAATAAATCCGCTCATGGTCGCGGCTCTGATAATAAGCGCGGCATATGGATGGGATCGGTATGGGGTGCCATGATGTTCCGTAATCCGATGCGAATCTGCTTGTTCGCCTTCCTGTTGGTGGGCTGCCTACTTTCCATCGTCGCTGCCGACGAACAGCGCATCATCGCCGACGTCAAGACGTTCTTTGAGACTCAGAGCGTCACACATCAAGCCGAACTGGTGCGCCGTATCAAAGCCGATCCGGCTTATCGTCGGGCGAAGGTCGGGGAATATCTGCATAGGGCGCCGCTCTTTGACGACCTGAAACCGGGCCACAAGCGTATCGACGTCGCTCTGTCCGAGAATCGCACGGTACCTGTGACCTTACGCATCCCCAAAGGATATTCCCCCTCACGACCATATCCACTTCTCTACGTGCTCCACTGCTCGGGGTGCAACGCCGAGTGGAGCGTCCAATTTGGTGAGCAGATGCTCAGGGACAACGTTGACAAGTACGTCATCGCCGCGCCGGCCGGGTACGGACCACAGGACTTTCACCCTTGCGAGACCCCGGCGATACTGAGGACCATCAAGAAGTCGGTCCACGTCGACAGCGACCGTGTCTGGGTGACTGGCTACTCGGCCGGTGGATGTTCCTCCTGGGCACTTGCGGTGTTACAGCCCGACGAGTTCACCGCGGCTATTCCGGTCGCGGGCTCGCTCTACATTGGCCGGCAGACCCCCGCTTTTCTTGCCAACTTGGCGCACACCTATGTCCTCAACGTATGGGGTGCAAGGGATGATCTGCCGGGATGGGATGCCGACAAGGTTGGCATCGCGGAGTCTAACCGACGGCTGCGGGCAGAGGTTGAGAGGCTTGGGCTTCCTGTCGAATCGCACGAATACCCCAACCTGGGTCACGGTGGTGTCATGCCGCCGCGTGAATTGCTTATGTCCGTGCTCCAGCGCCAGCGCGAACACCATCCCAAACAGGTGCACCACACGTTTCAGCATCCCTGCCAAGCCAAGGCTTACTGGCTCGAGCAAAGCACGAAGCAGGGTGAACTTGCGTCGCTCCGTCCCGCGCCGCTCGATCCGCGTCCCGGCGAAAGCGTCAACCGAGCCATCGAACGGGCTCTGGATAGTCAACGGGGCGTGCTCCGCGGCGTCATCGATGGGCAAACGATCAGGGTAGACGCCAAGAACGCAGAGGAGATAACGGTTTGGATCGGTGACGGCATGATCGATTGGCAAAAGCCGGTCCGCATCCTGATGGACGATCATGAAGTGTTCAACGACACGATCGAGCCCGACCTGAGTGTGTGCCTGATGCAAGCCGCCCGCACCCGTGACTTCAACCGCCTGCGGTGGGCCGGCCTCATCATACGAGCTACAGCCCCCGCCGAACTAGTAACTGGTGCGACACCAACGATCGAGGAATACCGCTTCAACCCGTAATCGACATGCCCACCGCCGCACCCCAGGTCAAGCACCCTCCGGGCCTCCCGCCGAGCGCTACCCCGCACGATCGCCGCGATTTCCTCCGTCTCCGCCAAGTGCTTGCTCGGCGGACTGATTCCGCCAGCGGTGAAAGGTCTGCTCGCCGATCTCGAGCCGCTGGCAGATCTGACCGATCGTCGAGCCCGTGGCCAACATGGCATCCGCTTCACGCAGCTTGCCGACGATCTGTTCCGGCGTGTGCCGCTTCCGTTTCATCATGAGCCTCCTTGCCTGACTCACAGGCAGTAGAGACTCTCATAACCACTGGGTCAAATTCCGGGGGGCACACCACACCCACATCCAACCGGATGCCCGGGTCTCTTCCTGTTTGTCGAGTTGGCGGCGGACGGCGGTCGTTTCCACGCTGCGCACAACGCGGGTCGGCGGAAAGGAATCAGGGCGCGCCGGTGAACGCCGCCTGCACGGCTTCGAAATCCTCGATGTCCACGTCTTCGTCGCGGTCTACGTCGGCTAGTTCGAATTGCCGCTGCGTGCAGTCCGGAGGAGGTGTCCCAAGACCCGGGCCATTCAGGCAGCCGGCAAACGCCGCGAAGTCATCCAGCTCCACGTCGCCGTCGAAGTCGAAGTCGCAGGGAACCGATTCGACCGTTTCCGTTCCGATCGTCACCCGCTGTGTGGAATGTGAACCCCAAACGACCAGAACTCTCCCATCCGGAAGCGGACACGCTGCTGGATACCAAGCGTCCGTTCCCACAGAGATGTCCAGTTCCTGTTCACCCCCCCAAGCACCACGCTCATACTTGTTCCATACAGGGATGACTCCAGTGTCAGTCTGTCTTTCCCACACCAGATACGTCGCACCTTCAGCCCCTCCTGCCAACCGTGGGCACCTCGCCTTCCCACTCCCGTCAAGACTCTCGCCAAGAGACCATTCGTAGCCGTCATTCGATCTCCGGTGTATCAGGTTACCGTAGCCATCGGGATTGGACCCCAACCAGTATGCGAGGTGCAGAGTTCCAGTTGCGTCAGTCGAGAGCTCCACACCGCGGGCGTTGGTCGTCTCTATATCAACTGTGGGACTCCACTGGCCGTCGTACCGCGCCTGACGGATCACGGAATCATAAGAATACCCTACTGGATCGGCCCAAACAAGAACCAGGTCATCTCCCAGAACAGCCACGTCAAAGTAGTACTGGAGGAGGTCGCGTCGTTCCCAGTTAGCCCTATCGAGGAGTGAACTCGGATGCGGTGCCAGATTCTCCTCCGATGCCCAGCCTGAACCTGTCCATCGGGTCCAGTAGATCCCCGTTTCATAGGGATGATTCGAGTTAGACTTACGTTCCAGCCAGAATACATGAACCTCATCCGCCCCCACAACCACGACACGCCCCATCCGGATCATCCGCGAGCCCGTCGATACTCGTGTTACGTCAACAATCTCCCGCGTGAGGACGTTCAGCCTCCCATGAAATACGCCGGGAATATGATTGGGCTTGCCCATCCATAGAAGATGGACGGCGTGCTCGGATGTTTCGAAGACATCCAGTAGCCGGCTGTACTGTGATGACAGCACCAGCGGCGTCGCTTCCGGAGGGTCAACAAATGGCAGGTCAGCCAAATGAATGTCCGTCGTCCGGGCCATGTCATCCCGCGACCGATCAAACAGCATCATGCCTTGGTCAACCTGTAGGATTCGCGGATTCCACAGATCGGGACGGTTGTCGGGCGGCACCACCGTCGGCGTCGGCCGCACAAGGATCAGTTCGTTGCTGTATTCCTCCAGTCGCCAACCTGTCTCATCCACATTAAATTCGACCTTATTGCCAATCGCATTAAATCCACCACTCAAAATCTCGGTAGGGAGCGTGATTCGCACGCTTGCGCCGTAAGGCATGTCCCACATGCCCGGCTCTGCATCATAGTCCGTCTGGGGCTCGATGAAACGCCAGTCATCAAAATCCAGCGGGTCGTCGCCGACGAGTATGGCATTGATGCCGTGCCCGTACGATGGTGCGATAACCGAAACGAAGTACATAGGCACGTTAAACACCGTCGGGCCTCCGTCATAGAGCGTCCGGATGAGCTCACCGCGATGGAAGGCCCCGTTGATATGAGTCTGGACGGAAAAAGACAGACATTGGAACCAATAGACCCAGGGGTGTTCGTCCGTCTTGTCAATCTGCAGGATCTTGGTGACCCAGGAATCGCGCTGCCCGCTGTCGGTCAAGTCGTCCCACCAAGCTGGAAGCGGAGTGCCATCAATTGCATCGCTGATAAGTAAGACGTCTGTGGCGTCGACGACACCGTTCGCATCAACATCCGCCCTGCAAGAAGGTGCCACAATTCCGTCGGCCATTTCCTGTGCCAGAGCGACATCCAAGGGGCCGAGGGCCCCATCGCGATCAACGTCCCCGCTGCCATAGTAGTCTGTCGTCGACGCAGGTTGGTGAAACGGATTATTCCCGTCCCAAAGGCGCCCTCCGTACGGCAGGGCCTGTGACCTTGCTGCTGTCGTCCCGATGTCGGATTGCACAGCCCACGAAGGGGCGGGAGAATCGCCGGCGATACGCAGTCTTGTTATGGTGGGCCTGGCATTGTCGGAAAACTCGACGAACCCGGAAACGCCACGTACTGATGACGATATGTCACCCCCCACCAGGGTGAAGCCGGTAAAGACACTCTCCGGGCCCTCATTGTTCACAAACCGTACGATCGTTCCCTCTCCTTTGGCGTCGATGATCGTCTTACGGATACAGGCATGGCTTGCAGGATCAACACTTCTGACAGTTATTCGCTTGCCCTTGAAGTCGAGGTTCCGGTTCCCCTCGCCGGAGTAAGTACCTGGCATGAGCACAACTTCATCCCCCGGATGTGCTGCGTCGATTCCTGCCTGGATCGTCGGGGGGCCGCCACTCCGATCAGCCCGGACTACAATTGTGCTCGGTTCCGCGGGGACAACCATCAAAGAACAGACGTAGACGCCAGTTGCAGCCAAAGTGCGATTGTGCCTGATCATGCGGATGCCCTCCCTCCGGGGGGACAGATTGGCTTCAGGCCGGGCGTCCTGTTGACGCGCCTACCAGCGGCAGTTTAGAGGATCCATCCACAGTCTGTTGACCCCGTTCCCCATCTTATCAGAATCTGACTGAGCCTGCGTATGCTACCGACGTTAATTCTGGCATTTCCCGTTTTTCGCTCGCCCAGCGTGGTTACTGCCGCTTCGCCCAAGTAACTGATTTCACTCTCTAACTCAGATGCGTCGTCGGATGGGCGGCATGTCTGAGCGGAGCGCGGACATGTTCGATCGCCGGGGCGCGCTCGCCTGTCGCCGAGCATGCCACCCCGGCGCGGAATATGCTTGCGCAAGCGTGAGCGTAGCGCCCAGCCGAACCTCCCTTTCATCCCCTTGGCAAACGGGGAATGAGGGGGAGGGCAAATGACACCGAAAGGGCAACCCAGCTATAACTACCGGTCGTTCCTAAACCAGGCCAGAGCGTCGTTGGTCAGACCGCTGAGGCCGCTGCGGTCGAGGGGGGCGACGAGGTCCATCGCCCCGTCGCCGTCCAGATCGACGACGAGGATCGAGTTGATCATGGTTGAACCGGCTACCTCGCTCGCGGTCACGTTGGGGTCGGTTGTGGCTGGTGCCCCTGCTCCTGGCGGCTCGTCGTCGATGATCAGGTTTTCAATCCATTGGTCGTAGACGCTTGGGGCGGCTTGCGAATCGAACCACGCAAGACCACCGGCTGCAGAGATGATGACCTCGGGTTGATCATCGGCATTCAGGTCACCCACAGCCAGTGCAACCGGAATCCGCTCAGTGAACTCAGCCAACGTATAGACCTGCCACGGGATGCTCCGGATCGGTACGGTGGTCGGCCCGGGCGGTCCCTTAAGCCACTGAATGAGTCCGCCGGCGGTCGATCGGACGATCACGTCGGCGATGCCGTCGTTATCGACATCTGCCAACCTGATGACATCCGCACCCGTCGGAAGCTGGCCCACGATCCCTGTCTGCCACATCCCGTCGGAAATATGGAAGTCATCTAGAATGTCGATGACGGGATTGCGATACCAGCGGATGTTCATGGTCTGGGCGTCCGGGTAGGTGGCTACGACGTCGAGATCACCATCACCGTCGATGTCGCCGAGCGCCACGTCCTTGATCGCCGTACCCTTGGGGATTGGGTCCGCGATCCGTGTAGCGCTCCACTGTCCGTCGCGGACCTGTCCGGGACCAAGGTTTGTGAAGATGACCGCGTCTTGTGTTCCTTCGGCGCACGACGAGTTCCACGCGACGACGATGTCCTGGTCCTGGTCGGTATCCATGTCGCCAATCACCATGCTGGTGAAGCCGCCGAACTCCGGACCGGCGGACACATCGCCAGTGCCCTGAAGGAAGGAAGCCTCTACCCGCACTTCCTCCCACGCCAATGCTTGATTGGCCTGGGTCTGATCGGCGGGGCCCAGGTAGAGGAGGATGAGGCCGCGTAGACCCTCGTTTGGCTGCTCGCTGTCCAAGCAAGCCGCTCCCTCGAGTAGCGTCTCTTTGATCAGGACCGCCACATCGGCGTTTCCGTCCCGATCGAAGTCCGCGACCCCCAGTCCAGCCACAGCTACAACAGGAACGCTTCCAGCCAACGTGAGTGTCTCAAATACGATCGCTCCGAGGGCGTTGCGTCGCTGGAGGTGGATCTGGACCGGTTGCGTCTGGTTCCACGCTGACACAAGGTCGACGAACCCATCGCTATTCAGATCGTCGGCCACCACGAACTGGGGCCCGGCTGAGTCTTCACTACGCGGATCAACCTGGATCGCGGTAAAGAAGCTGCGGGTCTTGCCAGTATCCAAGAAGTCCGTGCCGCCGCCGACATAGCCATCGTAGTTGCCTCGACAGCCGGCAAAGGTCCCAGCCATCACAACAGCCGCCATTGAAGTCAGAACGACGATCTCAACCGGTTTCCGAAACCACGAGTTCATAGGCTGTTCCTTCGGTGGGGTCCGCAATGCGGACCGCAGTCTTCTGATCCTTGCGCGCAGACCGTTCGGTGCTGGTCTGGGCGCGGCAGGCGCCGATAGGGTTATCGGCTGCCTGTCCTGCGGTCTTTTGCACTTGCCGGAGTCGAAACTGCGACCGACGGCGGGCGATCCAACTGTCCGATAACGGCTTTTGCCCGTGGGGCGAGGAGCGCGCCCAGACGGGACGATCCCGCAGGCGTGCCTGCGCCAGCGTGGTGACCCGTTGGTGGAAGCGTTTGAGCATGCGCGCCCCTCAAAACGGAAGGGTCCAAAATCCGCTGATCTCTTAAAAAGAAAAAGGGGACATTCTACCTCGTTGACAAAGTACAATGTCCCCTCTTTGGGCAGTGGCTTGTCGGCTTACTTTTTCTTGGGTCTGGCGTACAGCAGCACACGTCCACACTTGTCGCACATGAGGCCCTCGATTTGGCCTTCGATCGGGAAGCGGCCGAGCCATATTCCGCGTTTGGCGTCCGCAGCGGTGTACTCCAAAGTTGTGTGCATGGGGTGGTACGCCTTGTCAATCAGCCGGATACCTGTCATCGGACGGTTGCAGTCGGGACACGTCTTGGTCGCCATCGGTCTCACTCCTTCCAAAGTCCTGCCAACTGAGTCTACCCTGCAACCGCCGGGCGGGCGATTAGAAACGGCGGCAACGTTTCAACAGCGTGTGCCCCATCCATCCCGGCCACTCGTTACCATCTACGACCGCGCCGGCGACTCACCGGGATGGGTGGGGAACCGACCTTCCATCCCCGTGTCGCTTGGCGCACACGCGGTCCGGCCCCCACCCTTCGCCCATGATCCCGCTAGAGTGACCCACGCAGGCTAGGAGCGAAGGATGGGACACCCGCTTAATCATGTCAACGACTCCATTTCCCGGGGCTGACGGCCCGGGCTGACCATCTCTCGCCCCTTCGGGGCTGGAAGCGCGGGCTGAAGACCCGCAGGTCAGAGCGGTTGGAGCGTGTTCATCCAATGCGGGCGGCGAGGAGGGTGATGTCGTCGCTTTGCCTGGCACCGGCGGTGAAGCGGGCGACGTGTTTGCGGAGATGTTTCACGATGGTTTGGGGGCTCGACTCCACGGCGACCTCGACAAACGCGTCGTGCATGCGTTTGGTGCCAAACATATGGCCTTCACCATCCATAGCCTCGATAACGCCGTCGGTGTAACACAACACAGCGGCAGGTGTAGGTCCAAGATCCACCGTGGTTGACGTGTAATTAATCTCCTCCTGAACACCAAGCGGCAGACCGGATTCCGCCCTGACCTCCTCCGGCGCATCCTGCCCGGATCGAAGGATCAGGGGCGGACAATGACCCGCGCTGGCAAGGCCGACGGTACGTGCCTCGGGGTCGACAAGAGCAAGCAGGCAAGTGATGAACTTCGAGGAATCGGTGTTGCGGCAGATCAGTTGGTTCCAGCGTGAGAGGAGGGTGGCGGGGTCGTCTGTCTCACCAATCGTCGCCCGAACCGCTGCCTGTAAGTTGGCCATGAGCAGAGCCGCGGCGATACCCTCACCCGTGACGTCGGCGACCAAACACCATACTCGTCCGTCTTCCCTCTCGATCACGTCGTAGTAGTCGCCACTAACCCGAGCACCCGGGTCGTTAATCGCAGCCACCTTGAACTGATCACGATGGGGCATGGTCGTGGGGAAGAGGGCTGTCTGAATTTGCCGGGCGAGATCAAGCTCGCGGCTAAACTGGATCATCCTCTCCTGCTCAGCCATCAACCGGCAGTTGATCAGACCGATGCTGACCTGCTGGGCGATCCCGGCGAAGAAATCAATGTCCTCGTTGGTATAGGCTGTGGACGTGCTGATGCGGTCACCGTAGAGGATGCCGAGGATCTGATCCTGATGGATCAAGGGGACGCACATCGCGGATCGTATTCCCTGTTGGACCATGCTGACGGTCGGATCGGCCTTGCCGGAGTCGTCGTCGACATAGATCGCACGTTCCCCATGCTCCAGTGCCCGGTTCAGCAGAGTGCGACTGATGGTGATCTCGCCCTCCTTGCCTCGCATGTTGCGGACTACGGGCCAATCGAGGGTTCGGGCTTCCGGCACTCTAATCCCAATCACCCCGCGTTCGAACTGCAAAGTATTGAAGCAGATGTCCATCGCGTTTTCGAGGAGTTGCCGCTGTTCCTGCAAGGTGGTCAGTTGCCCACTGAACTCGTAGATCATCTCCAGGCGCCGTTGGGGCAAGGAGAGTCTTTGATCACGGCTGACATAACGCGTCGCGTGGGTGGCCGTTAGGTCGTCTGCGATCACGACAGACTGTGAAGACAGCTCTTTCTCTTCGCGGTACACCGCCAGGGCTGATCCGAGGAGAACCCGGTCGCCGTTGCGGAGGACGTGGGAGGTGCACGGGGCGTCGTTGACCAGGGTGCCGTTTTTGCTGCCCAGGTCCTCGACCATGTACCCTTGAGGCGTCGGCGAGAATCTCGCGTGTCGCCGGGAGGTGCTGGGATCGTCGATGGAGATCTCGCAACTGGCATCGCGACCCATGACTTCAGGACGGCTGCCAAGCTCGTGGCGTATAGTACGCCCATCCGAGAGTGTGATCACCAGTTCCGCCATCGGATTCCCAATCTTTATGACGCGCTCGTGAACATGTTCAACGCTACCGGATAAGATACCAATGATCGCCTCATCCCGGAAGGCTGCCGTCGGGTTTGATGAGTCCTCGCCTGATTTCCGGGTCTATCCCGAGAAGGTGACTACGGCTTCGCGTTGCAGACGCACACATGATGTCCACACCCCGGGCATCCGCTGCCGTACTTGGCCTCCAACGCTTTGGTCAGGTCGACATCGTTGATGTTGGCCAGAGTCACCAACCACGCGACGACGTCGGCGAACTCCGCCTCCTTCTCCTTTTGGGTACCCTCCCGCAGGGCGGCGGCTAACTCGCCGATCTCCTCCGCAAGCCAGAGGAAGGTGGCAGCCGTTCCCCGCTCGCGATCCTTATCGCTGTACATCTTCTCGATTAAGGCTTGCAGATCTTCGATCGTCATTGCTTCATGCCGCTCGCGTTTCGAATTACCAATTACGAAGGGTCTCCCGAACCCTTACCAAGATTTCGCAATTCGTGATTCGCAATTCTTAATTCACCATTCAGAATTCAACATTCGCCCGGCTTAAGTCAAGTCCATCGCACCACGATAATGTTCGATTGTCCTCCGGAGACCCTCCTCGAAGCCCACCTGCGGCTCGTACCCGAGCACTTCCTTGGCCAGTCTAATATCCGCGCACGAGTGTTGAACGTCACCCGGTCGTCGCTCGACGTGTCGAGCCCGCACGTTCTTGCCCAACACCTGGTTGATGGCGGCGATCACCCGCTTGACGCTGATCTGGTCACCGCAAGCCATGTTGACTGCCTCGCCGCGTGTTCTGCTAACCTGCATGGCGAGGATGTTGCCGTGGACCACGTTGTCGATGTAGGTGAAATCTCGCGTCTGCTCGCCGTCACCATAAACGATCGGTGCCTCGTCCTTCAGAATCGCGACGGTGAAAGCAGGTATCGCTGCAGCGTACTGACTGGCTGGATCTTGTCTCGCCCCAAACACGTTGAAATAGCGGAGTGAAATGGTCTCCAGCCCAAAGCACTCGTAGAACACGCGACAGTAGTGCTCACCCAGGCACTTCTGGGCGGCATAGGGGCTCATCGGTGACAGTACCATCTGCTCGTGCTTCGGAAACTCGGCACTGTCACCATAGACCGAACTGCTGCCTGCATAGATGACTCGACGAACCTTCTGCCCAACAGCCGCCCGCAGGATGTTGAACGTGCCGTTCACGTTGGCGTCGTGGCTTGACTGCGGATCTTCCACGGACTTGGGCACCGACGGAATCGCTGCCTGATGGAAGATGAACTCCACATCCTCGCACGCCGCCAAGCACTGGCTGTAGTCGCGGATGTCGCCTTCGATCAGCTCAAACCGGTTTCCAAGACGCGAGAGGTTCTCACGCCGTCCCGTGACGAAGTTGTCGATGACTCGCACTTCGTCTCCGCGCTCGACGAGCCGTGTCACCAAATGAGACCCGATGAACCCTGCACCACCTGTGACTAAGACTCTCGCCATCCGTGTTTATCCCTCTCAAAGCCGTCACCGACCAGACCCAGCGTCCTAGGACGCCTGGCGAGCCTCGCCGGTCCAATCTGCGCACTTGTGGTTCGGCGACCTCGGATTCCATGCCCCGGCGGGCACGGGAGCCATCTTCCGCGGACCAACTTGAGGACCGAAGCCTATCAGGCCCCTTGAGAGATTTCAAAGCCCTGGCGTCCGTGGGCCCGCGCACCCACTGATAGGGCCGGGGGCACGGGGTCGGTGGGCCGCTGGCAATGCTGATACGCGTGTTCCAGCAGCGGGCTGGGAGGGCTGCCTGTACGTGACCGGCGTCCGGTCCCATGAGTCCATTCTCGGGCGGCCAGGTCGCCGATCTGGGGCACGGTCAGGCGACAGCCGTCGTGCCCGTTGACCGCCCTGTCAAACCTGCCTTACACTTGAGGCACTGGTGCGGGGGTAATCTTGAACGCCTTTCATGAGCGGTCGTTGTCATGACGTATACCCGGCTAAGCAACGTTTCACTGGTTTCTTTGCTTCTCCTGGTCGGATGCACCACCACAAAGCCCGTTTCCGATCAAGCTGCCCGGGACAAGATGCTCGCCCTTCTGATGCCGGCCAAGGTCGACATCGTCGAGCCATTTACGCGTGTCAAGAGCTTCGACGACGATGCCGTGCCTGACGGTATCGAGCTTTGGGTCCAGGCTGCTAATTCTCTCGGCAACGCGGGTCTCAATATTGTTGGAACGGTTCGAGCCGAGCTGTATGAGTATGTACCGGCCAGCGCCGAGCACAGGGGGCGCCGACTCGAGCAGTGGCAGATTGACTTGGCAACCGTCGAGCAGCAGCGGAAGTATTGGAGCAGTCTGACGCAGATGTACGAGTTCCGCCTCGCGATCGACCCGACTAACATCCCGGCAGCCGGGCAATACGTGCTCACGGTCACCTACAACTCGCCGCTGGGGGAGCACCTGACGGACGAGTGTGTCATTGCCCATCGTCCGGAGACCGGTTTTGCAGGCGGTGCGGCCAGCGAGTCTGGCTGAGTGTTGGGGCGGCGTAGATCTCGTCTGCGTTAGCGGCGGACGTGTAGTCCCCCAGACGGATTCATGCATACGGCATGCGTGATCAAAAAAGAGTTTGCAGGGAGGTCTGTTGCGATGACATACGTGCGATCATTAGCTCGCTTAGGTGGTTTGGCAATTGTGCTTGTTTCCGTTGCAATGCTGGTCGGATGTCAGGCGCCTGATAAGCTTGTCTACGATAACTACACGCGGATTCAAACGCACCTTTCGACGCAAGCCGATGTGACACACAGCATTGGTGACCCCGACCATGTGCTCGGTGAGCGGTGGATGTACGAGAGACCAGAGAAGCACCTGAACGTGTTCGTGGACTTCGACGAGAGTGGAAGGGTCGTCCGCAAACAATGGATCGATGCCCTTGACGAGACCTGGGAGGACTCAGCCGAGAGGTCTTCCACCAAACCGCCATACGAGCGAACGGCCATCGAGACGACAAACCCGTGACGCGCGCTCCTTGGCCCCCACCGCCCTGTTGGCGCGCAAGGGACGCAGTCTACCGCTGTGCTGATCGCGCTAACCCAGACCCGGGCCGTCGAATGATTCCAGTTTGACAACGGTGCTCGGCGGATGGCGGAAGGCTCTGGGACGCATCTCGCCGGACTGCTTGCCGAGCACGATCATCATGACCGGTATGTGTCGGTCATCCAGGCCGATCAGGTTGCTGACGGCTGCCGGGTCGAACCCGATCATCGGACCCGTGGCATAGCCCATATCGTAGGCGGCCAGCATGAGCGTCATCGCAGCCAGTGAACACGATCGAATGACCTCGTCGCGCTGTGCCTTTGGATTGTCACCGTAGAAGCCGTTGATCATCGGCAGCATGGCCTGGCGGATCTGCTCGGGCGCGTTCGCATAGATTGCGGGGGCATCCTCGTGCGCGCTGAGCTTACCCACCACGATGATGGCAGCCGATGCCGTCTCGACCTGCTCCTGGTTGAAAGAGACCTCGCGGAGCTTTTTCTTTCGCTGAGGGTCGCGGACGACGACGAAGCGCCAATGCTGCAAGTTGAATGATGACGGCGACAGGATGACTCTGTCAAACAGTGCCTTCAGCTTGTCATCGGTGACCTTGTCTGTTGGGTCGTAGCTCTTGACCGAACGCCGCGCGGCGATGACTTCACCAAGTTCCATGGATTCTCTCCGGACTTACTCTCGTTTTCTTATGTATCACCGGCCCGATCTCGAACCCACCAGGCTGGCGGAGTGCGTTCTTGATGTCTAGGGCCTTGTTTGTCAAGTTGTGTCCAGTAGCTCGCCGCCCGGGTGCGGCATGAGCTGATCGATCGACCGGCCGCACTCGGGACAGATGCCGCTGACGTTGCCCGTCAGGTTGTATCCGCAGGTATTGCAGAGGTCGGGATTCACGATCCGTTCTACCTGGGTGAGATCCGCGCCCATGAAACCTACTCGGATGCCGGCCCGCCGCAGGCTGCGCGTCGCGCTCATGTTGACCAGCAGGAGCAACAGGAAGTTCCCGCACGGGGCGAACATGACAATGGCACACACGATGATCATCACGATGTGATTGCCTTGTGCGTGCAGGACGAGCACCGTCCCGACGATCATCAGAAAGTACACGGCGATGAACAGCAAAAAAGCACCGATCATCAAAAAGAACTGCGGTCGCCCGCCCAGGTAATTCAGAGTCAGCGAGGGCAGAAACTGCGATAGGAGGGCAAGAAGCGCCAGCCAAACCATCCACCGTTGCCGTTTTGCGAGCTTGCGAAGATCTGGTTGTCGCTTTGCCATGGTCGTGTCCTTGGCACCGGTGGTATGTTCTCCTGACGTGATTGTAATCGAGGTCGCTTGGTCTGCCAGATCCTGCACGCGGTGCAGTGTATTCTCCATGCGTAAGCCGGTCGGGTACGCTGAGGGCCCACCGCCAACCTTACGACGTTGGCGGGACAGCCACGAAGCGACGCAGCGGCGGCGTTAACGCCGTACGCTGTTTTAGCCTGAAAGGCTGAACTACAGTAGCCGTGGGCAAGTCCCCCCGAGGTGGGACGCCGCCCACGGTAACCTCAACACCCGCTCCCACCCTGAAGGGCTGAAATATACTAGCCCGGGGCAACACCCCTCGTTCTTCTACACAAGTTGCGGTCCGGCTCGGGCTTCCGGGCCGAAGA
>CAYOQG010000066.1:0-20487 GCA_964405925.1 uncultured Phycisphaeraceae bacterium
CGTCCAGGCAGATTTGGAGTGTCTTGACGATCTCGGCCACGGTGACACCGTTCAGTGCCGCCTTCTCTTTGTCCGTGCGGAAGATCACCTTGGTCTCATCGGCCTCGACGGAGTCGTCGACATCCACAACACCAGGCTCGGCTTCTAGCCGCGCCCGCAATACCTTGGCAGCTTGAATAAGCACATCATAGGACTGATCCGGCCGGCCGTAGATTTCGCCCACGACAGTCGCAATCACCGGTGGCCCCGGCGGGATCTCCACGATCTTCAGGATGGCATCGTGCCTCCGGGCGATTTGCGTCAAGTCGTCGCGGACACGCAGTCCGATGGCGTGGCTTTGCTGGGTGCGACTCTTCTTACCTGCCAAGCTGACGCGAATCTCGGCAACGTTGTCTCCGCGACGCAGGTAGTAGTGCCGCACCATGCCATTGAAGTCCATCGGAGAGGAGAGCCCGACATAAGACGTGAAATCGGTCACCTCCAGCACGCCGTACAGGTATTCTTCAAAGTCGCGAACGCACGCGTCCGTTCGCTCCAGTGTGGTTCCCTCGTCAAGATCGAGCACGAGCAGCACTTCGTTTTTGTTGTCGAAAGGGAGCATCTTCAAAGGTACGTGGCGGGTCGCAGCGAGCCCCGCGGCCAGCAACGTGAGGCCGCCCATGATCGCCAGGAATATCCACCCCTTCGTGCGCGAATGCAGTAGCGGACCCATCAGCGGGTAGAAGAACCGGTAGAGCACCGATTCCTTCACTTTGCTGATATCATGCGGATCGGTAACCTGGTCGGGTAGCGCCTCGCCAGATGCGTACTTCCTCTTGAGCACGTGAAACGAAAGCCACGGAGTGACGGTGAAGGCCACCACCATCGACATGAGCATGGCTATTGGAACGTTCAGGGCCATCGGGCGCATATACGGCCCCATCATCCCCGTGATGAAGAACATCGGGAGAAACGAGACGATGACCGCCAACGTGGCGGTGATCAGCGGGGGGCGGATTTCCGCGACGGCCTCGAGAACAATGTTCCGCGATGCTCGACGGTGGAGACCGAAGTGCCGAGAGATGTTCTCGACGTCCACGATCGGGTCATCAACCAGCAGCCCGAGCGAAAGGATGAGCGCAAACAGCGTCACACGGTTGATCGTGAAGCCGAAGAGTAGGTTAACCGTCAAAGTGAGACCGAACACCACTGGAATCGCGACGACGACGATCAGCGACTCGCGCCATCCCAGTCCCAACGTGAGCAAGGCAATGACGATGAAGATCGCCACACCCAGGGCTTCGACCAGTTCGTTTACCTTGTCATCGGCGTTCAGACCGTAATTGCGGGTGATGACCATGTCGATGTCATCCGGCACGACCTCACGCTTGAGCAATTCTGCTCTCGCAAGAATCTCTTCAGCAACCTTGACGGCGTTCGTGCCCTTCTTCTTGGCAAGGGCGATCGTGACCGCCGGCACACTTGCGGCATTGGTGGCCTCGGCGGCGCCCTCGCCATCTACGAGTGTGCCGGTGAATGACTCGCGATGCTCGAAACCCCGTGCCGGCCCCCAGCCGTGGCGAACGTAGTCCGTTACCTCCAGCGCACCGTCAGCAAGGTGGGCGACGTCCTTTAGAAAAACAGGTCGATCACCCCAGACGCCGACGACTAGATCGCGTAGCTCGTCGGGATGGGCGAACGCCGTGCCACCCTCGATGTATTGCAAGGTGTCTTCGCGGGCAAAGCTCCCTACAATGGCCGTCACGTTGGCGGACTCGATCGCCTGTTTGACCTCAAGCGGTGAGACTCGATAAGCCTCCATGAGGCGGGGATCAAGATAGATATGGACGACGCGCGGTTGGCCACCCACGACGTACGCCCGCGAGAGGTTCTCGACCGTCGAGAGCCGCTGCACAAGCTCCTCCGCCACGCGGCGTAAGACGTGTCCGTCCGATGTCGCACTGGAGAGGGTCAGCGTGACGATGGGAACATCGTCGATCTCGACCGGCTTGATCACCCAACCGGCCACTCCGGGCGGCACGATGTCGACGTGCTCGTCAATGCGCTTGTAGAGCCTCACCAGACTGCGTTCGCGGTCTTCCCCCACGAAATAGCGAACCGTGATGATGGCCGACCCTTCATGAGACATCGAGTAGACGTATTCGACGCCGTCGATTTCGTAGAGCAGTTTCTCCAGAGGGGTAGTGACGAGTTGCTCGACTTCCTCGGCCGAGTGCCCGGGAAAGTCCACATACACATCGGCCATGGGCACCACGATCTGCGGGTCCTCCTCGCGTGGCGTTACCGCAAGCGCCGTCACCCCCAACGCGGCGGCCAGCAGAATCAGGATTAGCGAGAGATTCGATTCCAAGAAAGCCCGCACGATGGCATTCGTGAAGCCGTGCTTGGAGTCGACGGTGGGTGGAGTTGCTCCGGACGTCATCACTTGGGCCCCTCCTGCGTTTGCTGTACAACGACCCGCTCGCCTTCGCGCAGGCCTGAAAGAACCTCCACCTCGTCACCGAAGAGTCGGCCGAGCTTGACCGCCCGACGCCACAGCCGGTCGTCTTCAACGACTTTGACGAGCTCCAATTGCCCGACTTGCTCCACGGCTGACCGTGGGATCACGAGAACGGACTCGTCGTCGAGAGGTATCAGGAGCCGGCCAAACATACCCGTATACACGCCCGGGGGACACGGACCGGTCACCTTCACAAGAAAGGTCCTGCTGGCCGCTTCGGCCTCGGGGACGATCTCGCTCACGCGTCCCTCGCAGGTATGTGTGATGGTCTCAATGTTCACGCTGATCATCTGCCCGACCTGCAGCCTTCGCGTGAGTGACTCGCGCACGCTCGCAACCAGTTGCATTCGCGTTGGATCGTAAAGCGTCAGCAAGATCTGACCGGGGGTCGCCGTGTCGCCAACCTCAACGCGTTTGTCGATCACCACACCGTCAATGGGAGCCCGAATCGTCGCGTAGCCCAGTACGGTCTTGGATTCACTGACAGCCTGCTCCGCACCTTGTAGCTCGGCCTCAGCGGTCTTGAGCGCGGTCTGCACCCGGTCCCATTCGATCTTCGAGGCAGCTCCCTGCTCGATGAGCTGTTTGATGCGGTCGTACTCGATCTTGGCCTGATCACGGGCAGAACGGGCTGCGCTCGCGCTCGATTCGGCCTGCTCGACGCGGGCGGCCAAGTCCTCGTCGTCCAAGCGAACCAGAACGTCCCCCTCGCTGACCTCCTGCCCGGCGGTAATGTTGACCTCCGTGATTTTCGCGAGCAGCTTCGCCGCGAGAGCGGCCTCGTGGACGGCCCGGACGGTTCCCACTGCTTGCTCGACCCGGGGCACCTGCATCAACCGGACCTGAGCCGTGTTCGCACTGGCAGCGGGTTCGCTCGCCGGCCCAGACGTGGCTTGGGACCGAGATGAAAATCGGTCGATCTTGCTGTGAAATCCCCCGGCCAGCCAGACCATCAGCACCACGACCACAACGAGGAAGACCAACCCTGTGAGTATGCCGCGAAGCACCTTGATCGACAGAAATGCGTGTTTTCTACGTGCCATCGGAGCCACTCCTATTCCAGCACCAGGACACAGAATCCAATCCCGAGCGAAATCTTAACCGGTGATACGTCGCCCATGTCGGTCGCCCATTATCTGCGTCTCCGCAGCGGCGCCGAGGACCCTTTTGAGCTCTCATTCAGTTCCGCCGCGAACCTGTCGGTCAACCCCCTCGGGTGAGATCTACCGGCGATACTTCCCCGCAAGCGGACGGCAGGTCGACCGCACGGCCCAGAAACTCATCTATTTCAGCGTTTTGACTGCCTGTGGTGATGCCTGTAGCTCGCCGCTCATCGGGCTGGAGGGACTCGGCCGAGGAATTCACATCTCGGTCGAAATTCCCCCCATACAACACAGAGAGCAGAGTTGAACCGTTGGCGCTCTTCGTCTGGGAACGGCGAAGATGCGTCTCAATGTTGGGACAGGGAGAATAGCATGGTGAACGTCGATAGGAAAGCGCTGCCTGTTTTGATGACGCCTGGGGGATGTGGAGTAGGATTGCCTGACACCGGCGGCGAGCCAGCCAGTCGGGAGACCCCAGTGCTGACCGCCGCCAAGGCCCTTAGCCAACACCACATGGAGTTGACCTTCGACGCCCCAGTCGGTAACCAACCCGCGACGGCGGACGCTTATACGATCACCCGATCGGATGGGCAACCGCTTCGCGTACACGACGCGTATATCAGCGACAATGGACGCACGGTCCTGCTGGTTACCGACGCGCAAAAGGACGTTCCACACAGCGTGGCGCTGGGGGCCACAACGATGGCGTGCACGTCACAGACTGGTAGTATGTCAGAGCCGCCAGCGGCAATCATGACGGCGATGGGGATGTCGATCTAGACGACCACGGCGCGATTCCTCTTTGCATTGCCGGCCAGGGGCATATGCTTGTCACCCCAGAATGCAAAGTCTTCGACTTTGACAGTGGTGACGACGTTGATCTCTTCGATGCCATGGGATTCCAGGCGGTCTTCAGCGGGCCGAGACCGTAGCAGTCCACCGAGGCGCGTGCAGGCCAGCCCTTATGGCCCCCTACCGTACCTCCGAGAATCTGTCATCGCGTAGTGGCACGTTGCCCACGCTCGGTATACGATTCCACCATGATCAGCGGATTTGCACGCCTTTCTGACGGGACCGTGGAACGGATCGAGTCCGTCGACGATCTGGCGGCGGCTTGGGCCAAAGAGGACGCCGTCGTCTGGGTCGACTACCTTCAGCCGACCGAACCCGACCTGCGTGCCTTAAAGGACGTGCTTGGGCTTGACGAGGCCTCACTCGAGGACTGCCTGTACGGCGAGCAGCGGCCGCGGATCGACGAGTTCGATACGTACATTTTCCTTGTCCTGTACGGCCTGGTCGGCTTGGAGGATCCCGACGAGTTCGATCCACGTAAGTTGGCGATATTCTTCGGGTCGCGGTTCTTGATTACCGTGCATCAGGAACCACTGCGAACGATCCATACCATCCTGGAGCGCTCCAACCGAGGCGCAGGATCGACCCGAGGCGGGCTGTCAAAGGGCGTCGATCATCTCCTCCATATGATCATCGACGGTATGGTCGACAAGTATGTGTTCATTGCAGACAAGTACGAGGCCCAGCTCGAAACCCTCGAGGATGCATCCCTCGATCCATTGGCCGACGAACAGGTGCTTGTCGACTCCGCGGGTTTGCGACGTGAACTGCTACAACTGCGATCTTTGGCGGTCTCACAGCGCGAGCTTCTGACACCCATCGTCAAAAGCGAATACGACTATATTTCGGAGTCTCTGGAGCAGCAATTCAAGCACGTCCGGGACCATCTGACTCAGGTGATCGACCTGGTCGACACGCTCCGCGAGCAGCTTCACGGCATTCGGGACAACTATCACACAGCCGTGGCCAACCGAACCAATGCCATCATGAAGACACTCACAATCTTCGCGACGATCCTGCTGCCCCTCACCTTCATCGCCGGTGTCTACGGGATGAACCTGCCCCTGTGGCCACCGCCCGATCATCCCTTAAGCTTCTGGGCCGTGATGGGGGTTATGCTCGTCCTCGGGGTATCCCTACTTCTGTATTTTCGTAGGAAGCATTGGCTTTGAGCGAGGAGCACCCTCCACGATTGTCATTGATCGGCAGTCCCCTATCGGGCAGCCTGCCGAAACAACGCCCTGGATTCGGCGACTCTGCTGCCCCAACGTTTCCCCGATGCCCGTTCCCCGTTCCCCGATCCCCGATCTCCAATCCCCAATCGTCAATCCGCAATCGGGTTACGCCGCCGCACCCCGCCGCCGCCGGCCAAACATAACAGTCCCAACCGTCAAAAACACCAGTGCCATGACGACCGCGCCCCATTGGGAGACGGCGGGCACCGGATCAGGGTTTATCAGGGCAGAGTACGATATGATACGCGCCACTACTGTACCTTGAAGTGGACCAGAGGCGACCTCGAGATCCATTGGCTCTGTAAGGGTGTACACATCGTTTCTTGGTGGGAAACTGAACTGGGAGGTACTTCGAAGAGTACCCACGGATACGTTTCGTAGCGTCATCCCTGGTAAAGCCTCAATAGTCACCAGGATGTTCACGTACATTTCTTGCGTGGCCGGGAAACCGGTACCCGGCGACTCCTCCTGCAGAAGGCTCAGCGGGGCCGGGCGGTCGAAGTCATGGTCCACTGTTATGACACCCATGGGCGAGGATGCGCTTGTCGAATGCCCCGTGATTGTCATGGGGACAGTACAGCGCCCGTCCATCAGCAACTGGTCGTCAGTAGTCGCCGCCATGAACCCCGTGAAACTGGCCGTAAACCGTGCGCTCCGAAGCCCGGCAACCCCAAGAAGCTCGATCTCGGCAGTATCCGCCGCGCACGCACACATAGCTTCAGTTCCTGACAGCGGATACTGATCGCTGCACACACCGCCCCCCTTCACTCGGACGCCGGGGTCGTTCAGAGGGGGCACAGAAGGCTCACGGAAGTCTGCTGACCGGTGAACAGGAACGCCGTCCACCGGGTTTGCCGTGCTCGGGTTGACAGTGGCCAATCCAGGCGTCGCAAGCAGAAAAAGTCCCGCGTAGCGTCTCAACTTTGAGTTCCTCACTAACATGACATGTCTCCTTTCACGGTGTCCGGACAACCGAGTCGAATTGTCTCAAACCCGGGAAAGACAACTCGGCACTCGCGAACGTAAACTGCGCTGGGGAGACCCACGCATACCAGAATCGATTCCCCCACCCGAGATAAACACTGCGATAGTGCGCCGACCGACGGTTTAACAGTTGTCATCATAAAGACCAGGGGGCACTGCCCACCAGATTCCACCGCAGGGCGGCGGGGTAGAGACTAGCGCATCGTCAGCCCTCATGTTGCGGGTTTCGTGGCAAGCGTGTTCCGACCCGCGACCGTAAGGGAGCGGAGCCCACAGCGCTATTTTGCTCGCCCTCAGTGGGGCGAACCCGCATGATTATGTGTGATTACGCATTAGGGACGGCCGTCTGTTCCCTTGAATTTGGAGCCCATAGACTTCGCCGGCGGACTCTGCCACCGGTTGGGCACGCCACAATTGTGTGGTAATCAACGGTGGGCTTGGCCCACCGCGAACTAGCTGACGGGAGTGACCTCAATCGGAGGTGCGCGGGGTTGCGCGTCGTGAAGGGTCCAAGCGTGGATTGCCAGAACTACGTGTGATAGAAGTCTTGCGTCGGTGTTGGGCGACACAGGTCGTCGGAGAGCTGCGGCGCCAAGCACCAGTGACGAGACAAGTCCCGTCGCTTTGACGCTACGCGGCAGCTTACGCGCGATGCTTTGTGGACCCTTGAGCACCAGCTCCACTCCCCTTGCTTTGGCTTCGATTTGACTCGAAGCCAAGCCTGACGCGATCTGTCGCTGCACAAGTTGGCGTGCGAATTGCTCTCCCCACGCCGAGGTCACGAGGTCCCCGAGGAATCGGAGAACGAAAAAGTCCATCGCTTCTCATGGACCTCTCGGACGAATCCGATCCTTCATCACCGGTGCCCCGCGTTCCAGTTCTTTGAAGACCTCGCACATCGGGAACGACTCTCCCGCATCCGTCCAACTGTGTAATGGCGTAGCGCCCAGCAAAACTGACACGCTGTTGAACATTCGCGGTCGCGCAAAATCGCTACAGGAGAACACGTCGACAGCGCATCGTCAGCGCAAGCATTTGCAGACACAGAGGTTATGTCAAAAACGTTGCATGGTGTGTCTCGCGCTCGTCGCGTAAACGTCGGTGGATTTCCAACCTGCGCCAGGATTTTCGGCGTAGAGCGACTCGGAGACCGTGTAGCGCCGGGGCTTGTCCCCGGCGCGGCTGGCTGCCGGGTCTGAATACGCCGCCCGCAAGGAATGGGGCTACGCGAAAACTGAGCATGCTCTGGAACGGACTGGGTTCAACGGGCTCACCCAGTCGAGGCAGTGTCGTCGTGCCGCGTCAGAGGATGTTCAATCGGCAGGGAATCTCGAATCGAGCGGATATGGATGTCGCGTTGCGGGAAAGAAATCTCGACACCGGCTTTGCGGAACTCCCGATCAATGGCCATGCAGAGCTGGTGGCGAGCCTGGAGCAGATGATCGACGCATGAGACGAACACGCGAAGCTCGAAGTTCAGCGAGCTGTCGCCAAAGGCCATGAATAGGACTCTTGGTTTCGGCTCAGCCAGCACCAGCTTGTCTTCCCGGGCAACCTTGTAGAGGAGTCTTTCCGCAAGTGCGGTATCGGACCCGTAAGCGATGCCGACCGGAATAATCACCCGCAGCGTCGAATCGGAGAGTGTCCAGTTGATCACCTGGCCGGTGACAAACTCCTTATTGGGAATGACCAACTCCTTGCGATCCCAATCTCTGATCGTGGTTGCCCGAATTTGAATCCGGGTCACGTCCCCATTCACGTCTCCGACGGTCACCGTGTCACCCATGCGGATGGGACGCTCAAACAGAAGAATCAGACCCGATACGAAGTTTGCGAAGATCTCCTGCAAGCCGAACCCCAACCCGACAACCATGGCCGCGGCAAGCCATTGAACCTTCGACCAACTGATGCCGATGACCAGGCATGCAAGCACGATCCCGATCACGGTGATGGTGTACTTCGTGATGGTCGCGATCGCGTAGCGTTCCCCCGGTTTCATTGGAAGTCGCTGCAAAAGCACAATCTCTAGGAGTCCGGGCACGTTTCTGCCGGCGAGAAACGTGAGCAGCAGAATCAGGATGGCCAGACCGCCGTCTTGCAGGGTGACCGGAACCGGTGTTTCGACCCAGCGGGTCGTCGAGGTGCCGTCGAGCTCCGTGACAACATCTGGCACGTTCCCCACGACCGACCAGAGCTGGACGTTTTCCAGAATCCCCAACGCGGGCAGCACGTCATCCCAGACCACCCACAGGCCCACAAAGCAGGCCGCCAGCATGACGGTTCGAATCAGATTGCGCGTCTGGGCACTGATAATGAGCAGATCGAGCACCGGCTTGGCTGTTTGCTCCGCCCCCTCAGGCCGCTCTATGGCTGCCTCCTTTCGGGCCTGTTCCAGGGCCAACCTTCGCCTCGAGACCAGGACCCAACGGAGCGCCATGGCATTAAGGACCATGGCGACAAGCAGCAACCAGGCCGACGTGTGAATGCAGGTACAGAGCCTAAGGGCGGTATAGTAATAGCCGGTGCACGCCAAGACAGCGAGTGCCAACGGCAGGGCAACAGTTACAGGGTACCACACATATCTGAAGCGATTCGCCCAGCCTCCTGTATACACCGTCAGAGCATCGCGCAGCGCCCCACCCCCCGGTCGCAGCACTTGTGCGGCGAAAATCGCAAGCAGAAGCTGTCCGATGACAAAGGCCCCGCGGCCGAGCGTGTTCTGCCAGGCATCCTCCTCGGTGGCATTGAGCACCGCAACCAAAAAGACCATCGGAAGACCGGCACCAAGCAACCAAACCAGGTTCTGCCTGACGATCTTCACGCTTTTTGCCGGCCAGCCGAAGTGACGGGAGCCAAGCCCCCAAGGCCGGCATATCTGCCGCAGAAGCGAGCCCAGAAAGAAGGCGACGGCCACAGCTTGCAGTCCTGCGCCCACCGCCTCTCCGAAATCGGACGCGTCCAGACGAGATGTGAGGCTCCAACCAAGCGCCCATAGAACCAATGGCCAAAGGGCGGCGGCCAGGATCGACAACAACAACGCCAAAACAGTGGTCAGAAACTCGCAAGCAATGGGCTCGGAGGCCGCCTCGCCAAGTTGTCTGATGGCCGACCCGATGCGGGCCCGCAATACCAACAGGGCCACGATGAGAACCGCAAGGATCCCTGCCTTGAACGGATCGGTGCCGATCGCTCCTGGCAGTGAACGAGCGGCCGCTATCCAGTGCGCCGGCTCGAGGACCCACGCAAGCGCCTTAGAACCGCTCGTCACGTCCTCCCATCGCGGGAAAGCGGTGCTCCGAATCCACAGGATTCGTTCATCGATGTAGCTGCGGATGGAAACTAGAGCGTCGATCAGCTCTCGCTCTTTGGCAACGAGGTCCGAAAGACTGCCCGAGTAGCTTTCATAGTCTCCAATGAGCGAATCCAGATAGTCGCGACGGAGTTGGAGTAGTTCGCGTACGGCCGACTCGATGTCGGTCCGCTGGGCTTCGGAGACGGAAGGATCGAGCTGCGCCAAAGTGTCCTGCACCATCGACTCGGCCGTACGCGTGAACGCCGACCGCTGGTCATCGAGCTCGAGCAACTCGACTTCGGCTTGAGACATCTCCGATTGTCGGCGTGAGAGGTCGCGTCGGTGTGCATCGATGTCAGGCAGGCGCTCTCGCTCCCGGCGCAAAACCAGCCCCATGGCGTGGGTCAGCCCGGCTTTTTTGACTTTGTACTTGACCGTATCAAAGTTGTTGCTCAGTGTTGCAAGCTGGTTGGTCAGATCCTGATAGGTTTGTTTTGCTTTCTCAATCTTGTCAGCCAGCCCCTCTTCGGTGCGACGTTTGGCCAACGCGGCATTCTCTTCAGCGATCTTCCTGACCAGCGGGTGCGAGCGGGCCGTTTCACGGCGAACACGTTCGGCGGTCTTCGCAGCCTGCTCCGCGTCCGTGCGGCGGCGCTCACTCACGATCGTCTGCCACGCTGACACCAGTTGTTCGAGCCGGGCAACCTCTCGACCCGCCTTATCGCGGCGGGCGGTGAGCAGATCGCCCCTGGCGTCGTAACTGGCGATTTCCAGTTCAGAAGCCTTGATCTCCTCCTCGAGCGCTTTTTTGCGCGATTGCTGGGCGAGCTTCTTGGCGGAGCGGACTTGGGGCGGTTCTTCGGCGCTCGGAGGCACCTCGGGTTCGTGCGATATCTCGTCCAACCGCTGCTTGGCAGCCGCAATGTTGGTGGGCACCTCAGCCCGGCGATCCGCACGACGTTTCCGTTCCTGATCGAGACTGGCTATATTGTCCCGGGCGGTCTTGAGCTCCGCCTCCTTCTGGGCGAGAAGCTGCTCGAGTCGCTGGAGCGACGCGTCTGCCGGGACTTCGGGGGTGGCGGGGGCGAGCGGCTTTGTCAGCTCGTCGCGGATATCCTTGAGGTTCTTCGGAGCCTCCTGCTTGACGGTCTCAAACTCTCCGGCTTTCTTCGCCCAATCGGCGGCCCGCTGCAGATCACCGAGCGCCTGCCGATAGAGATCGAGTAACCGCGTCTTGAGTCCTTCCTCCACGCTCGAGTCCTGCTCAGTCTGCGAGAGTCGCTGCTGGATGCCCTCGACGGTGAGCTCATCCGCCCCCGTCTGCGCCGGTGTGGTTTCCTGGGCCGTGGCGCACGAGAGGAGCAAAACACACACAAAACCTGCTTGTGCGGCACCTCGTGCGAAATGCGTCGACCTCCCGAACATAGAAACTCCCTCGCAATGCCCTCGGCAACGTTTCAGACACGAGACATCTGGCCGGATGGACAAAGCACGGGCATTACGCCCGATGCTGTCCAACGTCAAGTATGGAATGCCACCCCGTCTCTATCCAAACACCCGGCACGCCGCACCTCAACGTGTTGGCCAGCCCGGCAGCTCGGAGGCCATACCCTGTTGATCGACGGGGCGGGTCGGCTTGCCAGACAGTTCTTGCCTGCTCCGGGCCTTGCCAAATCGGGTCTTCCTGGTAGAACCCGTCGTACATAAGTCGCCTTGCCTCCGAGCGCAATTTGACATATAGTAGCTTGTGGTATATATTACCAAACTGAGGTCACCGTGGATCTAGCGAAGCACAAGGCGCGGCTGCAACATTTTGAGACACTCTGTCGTGAGCAAGGTCTCTCCTTGACCATACAAAGGCGGGTGATCTTCCAAACGCTCCTCGAGCGGGACGATCACCCCACGGCCGATCAGGTCTACGAACTGGTCAAAAACCGCATCCCCGGGTTATCCAGGACCACGGTGTACCGAGTCTTGGATACCCTCGTGCGCATCGGCGCAATCAGCAAGGTCTGCCATCCCGGTGCTGCCGCCCGCTTTGACCCCAAGATCCATCAGCATCATCACCTCGTATGCCTGCATTGTGACAGCATCGTCGACCTCGAGGATGAACGCCTCAGCGCCATCGAGCTGCCCGCGGTTGGCACACAGGGTTTCAAGATCAACGAGTTTCACATCTATCTGCGCGGCCTCTGTCCAAAATGCCGGCGGAAACTGGCTACCGGGCAGGACAAGAAGCCAACCGCAAGAATACGGAAGAAGAGTAAGTCAACCAAACGTAAAATTACGAAAGTCGCACGTAAGAAAAGGAGAAAAAAACGATGAAACGCAAAGGAATGGATTACAGATATTGGCTGACAACCGTCGCCGTCATACTGCTCGTGGGAGTCTTTGCCTTGCCACTTAACCAGGTGCTGGCCGAGAACCCGTCCAGTTACGCGCCGGTCGTCATCAAGGAAGGTTTCGACACGACAGTGGCTCGGATGAAGGCCGCGAAGCCGGCCATCATGAAAAGGCAGATGGATCTGCTTGAGGAACGCTATGACATGAGCGACCGTCCTGCGCGCGGCGTCACCATGTCGCGCGGCAAAGCGGTCCAGGAGGGTATCCGGGTGAAACTGCCACCCGGAATGACCTGGGAAAATTTGGCGGACATGACCCCGGAGCAGATACGGGAAAAGGGTTTGTTCCCTGACGGGTTCTTACCACTCCCACATCCCAACCACGCCGAGGGCGGGATGGTCTTCCCCCAACACCACATAGACGAGATCAAACGGCAAGAGGCGCGGGACCTCACTCGGTTCGACATCGACTACGACTTACCGCAGCACTTCTTGCCCGAGTACCCGCCTCCCATTTATCTCACCACCCGCCCCGACCTGGGTGACGTGTCCCAGGGTAAGGTTGTGACCATCGACAACTACTACGAGCTGTTCAATGGTATCTTGAATCCGAAGCAGTTAGAGGGTATGCGCCTGCTCGTTACCCCGTTCCCACAGCAGCAGTTCAATCAGACCGAGGACCGCAGGTCAGCCAGGCCTCACCGCGGCGTGACCTGCTTCGATTGCCACGTGAACGGCCACACCAACGCGACCACGCATCTGGTCGGTGACATCAGGCCGCAGGAGTTTCGTCACGGTCTGGACACGCCGCCTTTGCGTGGGGTAAACATCCAGCGGCTGTTCGGCTCCCAGCGGGCTCTCAAGAGCATCGAAGACTTCACCGAGTTTGAACAGCGGGCGGCCTACTTCGACGGCGACCCCGTGATTGGCACCAAGAAGGGCGTGAACATCCTCGACCGAGGCAGTCAAGTTCACTTCATGGCCGAAGTCCAGGAGCTGTTCGACTTTCCGCCCGCGCCGAAGCTGGACATCTTTGGTGAACTCGACCCCGACAAGGCCACGGAAGCGGAGCTTCGTGGAGAGGAGGTCTTCTTCGATAAGTCCCGCTGCGCGGAGTGCCATCCCGCACCGTACTACACGGACAACCTCATGCACAATCTGCGGACCGAGCGGTTCTTCAAGCCGCAGATGATCAACGGCCGGAAGGCGGTTGGCGACGGACCGATCAAGACGTTCCCGCTACGCGGCATCAAGGACTCACCGCCGTATCTGCACGATCGAAGGTTATTGACCCTGGAGGATACCGTTGAGTTCTTCAACCTGGTCACTGGTGTCAAACTCACGGAGCAGGAGAAGCAGGATCTTGTCGCGTTCCTGCGATGTTTGTAAGAAATAGCACTGTGCCCACAGCGGAGGCGGAGTCCTTGCGACCTCGTTGCCCTGTGGCAATACTCTTGCTGACCAAAAGGAGAGAAACCGAAATGGGTACGAAAGGTCGTGAAATCGTTGGCATGGACGTGCAGAAGCTGCTCGATCTTCTCAACAGAGCCTTCGCGGACGAATGGCTCGCGTATTACCAGTACTGGCTCGGCGCGAAGGTCGCCAAGGGTCCTATGAAGGAGGCGATCACTGCGGAATTACTTGAGCACGCTGCCGATGAACTTCGCCACGCAGACATGATCGCCAATCGCGTCCTACAACTGGGAGGGATGCCCGTGACCAAGCCGGAGAATTGGTACGAAATGACCAATTGCGGGTACGACGCCCCGGAAGACCCCAACGTGCTGGAACTGCTCAAACAGAACATCAAGGGCGAGCAGTGCGCCATCAGCGTCTACAAGAGAATGATGGAAGCCACGAAGGACGCGGATCCGGTCACCTACAACATGGCACTCGAGATTCTCCAGGACGAAGTCGAGCACGAGGAGGACCTGGAAGCACTCCAGGAGGATATAGGGCTCATGTTCAAGGGCCGTTAATAAGTTGACCACTCTGCGGCTGAGGGGATATAGGTTGACTGGGCCCCGGGGTTGACTTGTGCGCCTTGCCCAGAGGCTCTCGGGAGATTCGCCGTGCCGAGGTCGCGCGAGCTTATGCCTCGCGTTGTTCGGCGCAGGGTGATTCTTGAAGCAAGGTGAGGCCATACATAGGAGTAAGAACCATGAGTGATTCAAAGAAGCTGACCAACAACGCCGGCGCTCCGGTCGCCGATAACCAGAACGTAATGACCGCCGGGCCGCGAGGTCCTATGCTTCTCCAAGACGTTTGGTATCTGGAGAAGTTGGGCCATTTTGACCGGGAAGTGATCCCCGAGCGCCGCATGCACGCCAAAGGCTCCGGCGCCTACGGCACCTTCACCGTGACCCACGACATCACCCGCTACACCAAGGCAAAGATCTTCTCCAAGGTTGGCAAGAAGACCGAGGTCTTCGTCCGCTTTTCCACCGTGGCCGGAGAGCGCGGGGCGGCCGACGCCGAACGCGACATTCGAGGCTTCGCGATGAAGTTTTACACCGAGGAGGGCAACTGGGATCTGGTGGGCAACAACACACCGGTGTTCTTCTTGCGCGATCCGCTGAAGTTCCCCGACCTCAACCACGCTGTGAAGCGGGACCCGCGCACCAACATGCGCAGCCCGCGCAACAACTGGGACTTCTGGACCTCCCTGCCGGAGGCGCTGCACCAGGTCACGATCACCATGAGCGATCGGGGCATCCCGTACTCCTACCGCCATATGAACGGTTACGGCAGCCATACCTTCAGCCTGATCAACGCGAAAAACGAGCGGTTCTGGGTGAAGTTCCATCTCAAGACCCAGCAGGGCATCAAAAACCTGACCGACCAAGAGGCTGAGGCGATCGTCGGGAAGGACCGCGAGAGCCACCAGCGTGATCTGTACGAGAGCATCGAGAAGAGCGACTTCCCCAAGTGGACAATGAAGATCCAGGTGATCCCGGAGAAGGACGCCTCCAAGTTCCCGTTCAACCCGTTCGATCTGACCAAGGTCTGGCCGCACAAAGATTACCCGCTGATCGACGTGGGTGTGCTCGAGCTGAACAGGAACCCCGAGAATTACTTCGCCGAGGTCGAGCAGTCGGCCTTCAACCCGGCCAGCATCGTGCCCGGCATCGGTTTCTCACCGGACAAGATGCTGCAGGGGCGTCTGTTTTCCTACGCGGATGCCCAGCGATATCGCCTCGGTGTTAACCACCACCTGATCCCGGTCAACGCGCCCCGTTGCCCGTCCCATAGCTACCATCGCGACGGGGCGATGCGGGTCGACGGCAACTATGGCAGCACGCTCGGTTACGAGCCCAACAGCTACGGTCAGTGGCAGGAGCAGCCGGACTTCTCCGAGCCGCCGTTGAGTCTGGAGGGTGCCGCCGACCACTGGAACCACCGCACGGACGACGATTACTACTCCCAGCCCCGGGCCCTGTTCCAGATGATGAGCCCCGAGCAGCAGGAAGTGCTCTTCGAGAACACCGCCCGCGCCATGGGCGATACGCCCAAGGAGGTCAAAACCCGCCACATCGGCAACTGCATGAAGGCCGATCCGGCGTACGGCAAGGGGGTCGCCGATGCACTGGGCATCCCGCACAGCGGAACACCCGAATAGCCATGAGCGGACCAGGCAGGCGGGGCTCGTCATGGCTGGACGGATCCAAACGCCTTCTTCCTCCTGGGTATCGCCCACAACGGCGTGATGCTGCGTGGCAAAACCTATATCATCAACATGGCTCGCGGGAACCGTCGGACGGATTACGTGGCCGTTAGCAATACCGTCTTCGGTGTCAAACTCATGCTGTTGGTTTGCCGCTTGATCGGTTTCACCACCGGCGCGTCGCTGCCGGAGGTTGAGTGAGAAATGAAGGGTGGGTTCTTCAGTAAGGTGTGATGAACATGGCATGGAGCGAAGCAAGCATCCTCGAGATGGCCCGGTCCTATCAGTCGGCGTGTGTCCTGGCTGCGGCCGCCGATTTGGACCTTTTCGGTCTTCTCGACAACAAGGCATTGACCGCACAAGAGGTGGCCCGGGCAATCGAGTCCGACGTCCGGGCGACGACCGTCTTGCTAAACGCTCTGACTGCGCTGGGTTTGCTCGAGATGCGCGCTGATTCATACGCGGTTCCACGTGACGTGGGCGAGTTGCTGAGGCCCGACGGAGCACAAAGCGTCCTTCCCATGGTCCAGCACCAAGCTAACTGCCTTCGCCGCTGGGCACAGCTCACCGAGGTCGTAAAAACCGGCGAGCCGGGCAAACGCATACCAAGTGTACGGGGCGAAGACGCCGATTATGCTGCCTTTATCGGGGCGATGGACAACGTCTGTGCCCCGGTGGCTGGCAAAGTGATCGAGGACCTTGGCCCACTGAAGTTTCAGCACGTGCTCGACGTCGGCGGCGCGTCAGGGACTTGGACGATCGCGCTGTTGCGGCACTATCCAGACGCGAGGGCAACGCTGTTCGATCTTCCTCATGTCATACCTCTGGCACAACGTCGTGTGGCCGATGCAGGACTTTCCGATCGCGTGGATTCCGTCCCCGGCGATTTCGAGACCGATCCCCTCCCCCGAGGAGCGGATCTGGCTTGGGTGAGTGCGATCATTCACCAGAACTCACGCGAGCAGAACCGCCGACTGTTTCGAGCTGTTTGCGAGGCGTTGTCGGAGAACGGGCAGATTCTCATCCGGGACGTGATCATGGATGAATCGGGCACTTCGCCTGTCTACGGTGCGCTTTTCGCAATCAACATGTTGGTGGCCACTGACGGAGGCGGGACATATACGCTGAAAAAGATACAGGAGGACCTGGAGACACAAGAATTCGGTGACGTCACCGTGCTTCGGTACGATGAAGGCATGAACTCCGTGGTTTATGCGCGCAAGCGGCAATAGCGACGATTGGGAAACCCTTGACCGTGTGCCGTTCTGCGCCATCGTCGAATAGTGTTTCTGATGGCGGGCGGCGGTCAAACACTCCCAGCCCCTTTGTCAGATTTAGGAGACGAGAATGTCCAGTACGCCTGAGAACCTGAAAGAGGCTTTCGCTGGCGAAAGCCAGGCCAACCGCAAGTATCTCGCCTTCGCCGATCAGGCTCAGAAAGATGGCTTCCCGAATGTTGCCAAGCTGTTTCGCACGACCGCGGAAGCGGAGACGATCCACGCCATGGCACATTTCAAGGCCATGGGTGGTGTGAAAGCAACGGCTGAGAACTTGCAAGCCGCGATCGATGGCGAGACCTACGAATACACCGAGATGTACCCGCCGATGCTGGAAAAAGCCGAGGCCGAAGGGCATAAAGCCAAGCGTATGTTCGGTTACGCAGTCGAGGCCGAGGCGGTCCACGCGCAGCTCTACAGCCAGGCACTCGAAGCGGTCAAACAAGGCAAGGACTTGGACGTGGCCGAAATCTACTTGTGCCCGGTCTGCGGGCACATCGAGTTCGGCGCGCCGCCGGCAACCTGCCCGATTTGCTCAGCCAAGGCTGAGAAGTTCGTTCAACTGTAGGCCGACCTGCAGGGTGCGCCGTGCCCACTATGGGCGACGCACTTTCACCGGTCTGCGAGGCGAACCCTACGATGTCGACGCGGACAGCTTGACCCAGGTCCGGGCGGTCTGACGTTGGCAAGCAATCACAAGGGAGAGTGAGCTGATGGCTGGCAAGACTGCCAGACGCTGGGAATGCGCCGCATGTGGTTTCGTGTATGACGAGGCGAAACAGGGCGTTCCGTGGAATGAGCTTCCCGACGATTGGGAGTGTCCAGTGTGCGGCGTAGGCAAGTCCAAATTTGAGCCGCTGGATGCAGAACCGAACGAGACAGGCCCAGAGCTTACTACTCCTCCGACGGGTGCGGAAGGGTATCTGGCAGGGTGGGCACGGGCGTCGGACGAACATGAACCCTACATGACCGACATCCATCGCATGGCCAGCACTGGCGAGTCGAGCATCGAGCCTATGCGGGCGACGGCGGCGACATTTTCGTGGAATGACATCCTTATCAAAGGGGCCCAACTCGCCAAACCGCCGCTCAACGAGGACGAACCCGTCTCTACGCGGACGGTCATCGGCCCCCGCGCGTCTCAGCCGCTGGTCATCGACATGCCGGTCTATGTCACGCATATGTCCTTCGGCGCTCTGTCAAAGGAGGTTAAGGTTGCTCTGGCGACGGGTAGTGCAAGCGCGGGTACGGCTATGTGCTCGGGAGAGGGGGGGATCCTACCGGAATCGCTACAAGCCGCCAGCAAGTACATCTTCGAATACGTACCCAATCGCTACAGCGTAACGGACGAGAATCTGCGGGCCGTCGACGCTATCGAGATCAAGATCGGGCAATCGGCCAAGCCCGGGATGGGTGGCCATCTGCCCGCCGGCAAGGTAACCGAAGAAATTGCGAAGGTCCGCGGATTTCCCGTCGGTGAGCCCATCACCAGCCCGGTACGATTCGACGACATCCGAAACAAGGACGACCTGAAGAAGAAGGTGACCTGGCTTCGAGAGAAATCCGACGGCCAACCGATCGGGATCAAGCTCGCCGCAGGCCACATCGAGGACGATCTGAAGATCGCTCTTTATGCCGAGCCCGATTTCATCACGATTGATGGCCACCCTGGTGCCACCGGTGCGGCCCCGAAGTTCATCAAGGCAGCCACTTCGGTCCCCACGATTTTCGCTCTATACCGGGCAAGGAAATATCTGGACAAAAAGGGTGCCGAGAGCGTGTCGTTGGTGATCACCGGTGGCCTGCGCATATCGGCGGACTTTGCCAAATCGTTGGCACTCGGGGCCGATGCTGTCGCCATCGGTACGGCGGCCATGATGGCCTGCGGCTGTCAGCAATACCGCGTTTGCCACACGGGTAAGTGCCCTGTCGGAATTGCCACACAGAATCCCGAGCTGCGAACCCGGTTGGACGTCGAGCATTCCGCCCGGCGGCTCGCGAATTACCTCAGGGTGTGCAACGAGGAGCTCAAGACCTTCGCAAGGCTGACCGGGCATGATGATGTCCACGGCCTCAACGTAGACGATCTGTGCACAATCAACACGGAGATCTCAAAATATGCGAACGTCAAGCATGTGTGAGCACAAACGTGTTCAATGACCATAGACTCTGCGGAATCACAGTAGCGCGTAAGGTGCGCCGGGGATGATCGTGGATCGGTAGCACGCTGACTGCGCGCACATCTCAGTGTAGATCAGCTCGTGCTGCAACCAGTCCAAACATCAACGGAACGCTCGGCAGATCATCCGGGAGGAACATGCGGCCGCCTTTCTTCTCAACCATGTTCTCGTAGAGCTTAGCGGCGTTGAAGAATGGGTACTCTCGGAACTGCGTGATTCGCAGACCACACTCGATCAGGGCGGTGAAGATCGCGCTGAGGTGCCACTGAAACTCATACACCGGGTGCGGGTTCTTAAAGTCCCGGACACCCTCCTCAAAACCCGAAGGTGCCAAGGCAGGTCCCGCCCTCCCCACATAATCCGACACCCCCTCGTCCCACTTGAGCGGCTTGCCCTCACCGAAATACGGGTATTTCAGCTCGAATCGCTCGTCAAACATGAGGGCAACCGGATGGAAATCGATGACTACCAGTCGTCCACCGGGAGCAAGCACCGTGGACGCTTCTACCGCCCAGCGCTTGATGTCCGAGACCCAGCAAAGCGACCCGTACGAGGAGAACACAAGGTCGAATCGCTCCCCGCCGTCCCCGGCTTGTTCAAACCAGTCGTACACATCGGCTCTGTGAAAGGCAGCCGGTATGCCCGTCTCAGCCGAGAGATTCTTGGCAAACCTGATGGCTTCGTCGCTGATGTCGACACCAGTTACCGTGGCTCCCAGCTTTGCGAGACTTAGCGTGTCCTGGCCGGCGTTGCACATCAAATGCACCAGGTGCTTCCCGGTGATGTCGCCCAAAAGCTCCATCTCCTCCGGGAACAGTGTGCTGCCCCCCCGCTGCAAGAACCCAGCCTGGTCCACCTTGTGGCTGTTGTGTGCCGCCGTGGCTGCGTTCCACGATCGCCGATTCGCCTCTTGCATTTCGTTGACCTCGTCTGAGTTGCTCATGCTGATCCCTGCCCACGTCGTTCACGTCGCGGATACCGACTCACCCTCTCCCGCTCCTAACGTCGCCATCGTACTCTGCCAGAGTCACACCGGCCACTTGCACCGGCTGGTTTCG